>CAMLEM010000142.1 GCA_946479005.1 uncultured Chitinophagaceae bacterium
TGACAAGGGAGGGTGATGTTTCACTCGGGATGAATGACAGGCTGACGATGCTTCGCCAGGAAGATCCGGACCTGCTGCTCAGCATTCACCTGAACTCTTCCGCCCGGGATTCCGTAAAAGGCGTCAGTACTTACTACCGTCATATCGGTTTCAGGGCCGTGACGCTTTTTATTTTAAATAAGATGCTCGAGATAAAAGGCCTCACTGAGTTCGGAAATATCGGCAGTTTCAATTTCACCCTGAGCGGGCCCACTGAGTATATCAACTGCCTCGTTGAGGTTGCATTCCTGAGTAACCGGGAAGATGAAAAGCTGATCCTCGATCCTGCATTTCACAAAGAAGTAGCGGATAAGATCGTAGAAGGTGTGAAAGAGTGGCTGAAATACTGCAGGCATCAATCTTCCGGCGGAAAGGGTTCTCCCTGATGGCAGGTCTTGCAGGTAACGGTATGCAGGTATTCAGGTCGCTGGGTGGAATCAAAGTAGAAATATTTCCTGTTGAGCTCGATGGTCATCCGCATCATCTTCCGTGCATTTTCTTTCATCGGTTCTTTATCGGAGACATAATCCAGGCTGTCCTTAAATCCTTTCACCGGTACGTGACAAAACTCGCATTTCACACCCAGCGCCTTGTTATAGGTCTGCATAATGCTGTCGAGCTTTTCATCACTTATATCTTTGGGAAGCACCTGCAGGTTTCTTTCGCCAGGGTCCTGCCTGACCAGGAGGGAACCCAATCCTGCGAAGAGCATAAGCGGAAGCAGCGCGGAAAAAAATTTAACTCGCATATTCAGATAACTTCTTTAAGATAGAGGGCCTGGCTTAAGGGTTGCAGGCGCTCAGCGGATCCAGCGTTCAAAAAACTCCCAGGTCCTCAGCATCTGGTCGATGCGCTGCCTGTTGTTCCCGCTCCTTGTGATCTCGTGGGTCGCTGACGGGTGCCGCACATATTCAACAGGGCGGTTGAGCGCCTTGAGACTGCGATAAAGCATTTCGCTTTGAACGAAGCCGGTTCGCCTGTCGTTATCGCCGTGAAAAATGATCAACGGCGTATGAATATTCTGCACGTAGGAAATCGGGGATTCTCTTACCAGCGTTGCCTTCACTTCAGTTTCCCAGGGATAGCCACCGAAATAATTGGGCACCAGCCTCCAGGCATTGCCTTCCCCGAAGAATGTAGCGAGATCATAAACGCCACGCTGCACGCAGGCCGCTTTGAAACGCTGGTCGTGGGCGATGATCCAGGCCACCAGGTAGCCCGCGTAAGATCCGCCGGTGGTGAGAAGCTTCGAGGTATCGGCCCATCCCTCAGCGATCGCGAGGTCGAGCGATCTTAATACATCACGGGTGGGGCCTGCGCCCCAGTCGTTGATATTCCCACGGAGGAAATTCAGTCCATAGCCCCCGCTTCCCCGGGGATTGCCATACACCACGCCATACCCCTTGCTGCAGAAATACTGGTACTCGTGCCACATACTCGCTTCGCCGGGTCCCCACATCGCGGAAGGGCCGCCGTGGATCTCGAGGAGGAGAGGATACTTTTTTCCCGGCTGGTAGTTCGTGGGTTTCATCACCCAGTACTCAATGGTCATTCCCTTCTCATTCACGAATTCGTGTTTTTCAGGAAAACTTAATTTTCTGTCGGCGATCCAGCCAGCGTTGAAGCTTCCCAGCCTCTTCGCATTTTTCGCATTCTTATCGGCGAGATACAACTCAAAAGGGCTGGCGACTTCCGTTTTGGTAAAAACGATCTTATCACCTTCCAGGTCGAAAGAACCGATGCCACTGTTGAAGTCGGTGAGCTGTTCGACCTTCTTATTATTCACATCCGCCCTGAAAATCGGGGCGCCCCCGTTGCTTTGCGCAGTAAAATAGAGGAACCTGTCGTCACTCGTCCACCTGAAGTTTCCTTTGTTCCGGTCCATTTGGATCTCTGTGAAAGCGCCTCCTGTTACCGGCGCGATGGCCAGCACGGGAATGTTCACAAAAGAGGTGGTGCTAAATTGAAAAGCGATCCATTTTCCCGAAGGGGAGACGACCGGCGCGAAGAAGGAACGGTTCTTTTCTCCATATAGCTTTTGCAGGCCGCTGCCGTCAATGTTCATTATGTAGATCTCGCTTTCCAGTACACGGTCGGGGTGGGTAGTTGAATCGCGGTTACCGGTGAGAAGGATCTTTTTACCATCTGGCGTAAAATCGGAAAAATTCATCCTGTGGAACCCGGGTGTGAGGAGTCTTGGCTTTTCAGGAGCATCCACATCAATGATAAAGATCTTGCCGAAGTTCAGATCAGGATTGATATCCGTTTCATCCTGGAAATTGAGCTTGGTGATCACTTTTGCTTTCCTGTCGGCGACATTGGATTCGAGGTAGGCCCTCACTTCTTTCATTGATCCGTCGGGATCAGGTTTTGCTTTGCCGGCTTTCAAATGATCATTGGAATCGAAGCCCGGTTTTTCCCAGGGCCAGGAAGGTAGAGGCTGACCTCCATTTAATATTGAATCCTTCAGCAGGTCCCTGAAAGGGATATTGGCGGTGAATATGATCTTTTTTCCATCGGGGCTCCAGCGGGGAGCGCCCGCTCCGTATTTATGATGTGTCAGTTGCCGGGCTTCACCGCCATCGATCGGGATCAGGAAGATCTGCGGCCTGTTGTCCACGGCGCGCACAAAGGCGATCTGCGATCCATCGGGGCTGAAACTGGCCTGGCCAGAATTTTCCCTGGTGGTGAGCTGCTTCGGCGCCCCATTGGCTGCTGCATCCACGATCCAGAGCTGGTTGGAATATTTGTATTCTGTTTTACTTTCTCCTTCGGGTTCGATGCTGGTGACGGTGAAAACAGCCCTGCGTCCATCGTTGCTAAGGTCCACGCCGCTTAAGGAACGGATCTTTAAAAGGTCGGTGACGAGGATTGGATGGGAGCCGGTTTGGGAGAAAAGGGGAAAGGGAACTGATAATAAAAAAAGCAATATGTATTGGCGCATTGGCGAGGATTGAGAAAGGGAATTTACGGATTTTCAATCAACAGCCGGACGCAGCGGCGCGGAGTTGCAGCGAACGCGGCGATCGCTGCTGCGTTGCGCCGCTGCGTCCGGCTGTTACCTGTTTTTTTAATCCCCCCTTTTTAAATTAAATTGCACTATATTTTTTTCCTATGCCCGATACCATCGCTCCGCCGCTCACCGCCAAAGATTTTGCAACCGACCAGGAAGTACGCTGGTGCCCCGGATGCGGGGATTATTCCATCCTCGCCCAGGTACAGAAAGTGATGCCTACCCTGGGGATCGCAAGAGAAAATATTGTGATCATTTCAGGGATCGGATGCAGTAGCCGCTTTCCCTATTATATGAACACTTACGGGATGCATTCCATTCACGGGAGAGCCACTGCCATTGCCTCCGGGTTAAAGGCCAGCCGTCCCGAGCTCAGTGTGTGGATCGTAACGGGTGATGGAGACAGTCTCAGCATCGGCGGTAATCATACCATTCACCTTTTGAGAAGGAACCTGGATGTGAACATTCTTTTGTTTAACAACCAGATCTATGGATTGACGAAAGGTCAGTATTCTCCCACTTCGGAGACGAGCAAGATCACGAAGAGCACCCCGATGGGCAGCATCGATCATCCGTTCAACCCGCTGGCCCTCGCCATTGGCGCAGACGGAACCTTTATCGCCAGGACAATGGACCGCGACCCCAAACATTTGCAGGCGATGCTTTTGAGAACGCACCAGCACAAGGGCGCTTCCTTCCTGGAGATCTACCAGAATTGTAACATCTTTAATGATGGAGCTTTCGAAATATTCACTGAAAAAGGCTCCAAGGCGAATGAAACCCTGTTCCTCGAGCAGGGCAAGCCGCTGATCTTTGGGGCCAACCAGGATAAGGGCATCAGGCTCGATGGATTCACACCCAGGGTTGTTGATCTCTCGGCTGGGTATAGCGCTGATGATCTCTGGGTGCACGACGAGCACGATATTTACAAGGCACAGATCCTCGTTCGTGTATTCGACGACCCCCGCCACGAGGGGCACCTGCCCAGGCCATTCGGCGTATTCTATCAAACCGACCGCTATTGCTATGAAGATGCGATGGCGATGCAGATCGAAGAAGCGAAAATTAAAAAGCCTGCCGACCTGGACAAGCTTCTTCGCGGGAACGAGGTTTGGACGATCAATTAAGGCGTGGCATTCGCGAGTTCCTTCGCGGCCTTTGCATAGATGATCTTTTCCTTTCTGCCGTACCACCATTTGGGGGCGGTTTTCTTCATCAGGGTATCAATATTGCGCATACCGATCAGGCTCCACGCTCCTTTCAATTTACCGGCCAGGGATGGTTGCAGTGCACGGAGGCTCATCGCGAAGCCACTGTCTAAATATTCCATATGATGCCAATATCCTGCCGGCATAAAGAGGGTGTCGCCGGGCTCCAGGATGAAATCAAGACCGTTGGCCAGTTTCAGCGCCGGGAATCGTTCGTAATCCGGGTTACCATCCTGTTCGTAGTAATTGGAGAAGTCGGCCAGGCTTAACACTTCATAAGGCTTCCGATATAATTTGTGCTGTTCGGTATAGGGGAACATCAGCACCCGCTTCCTTCCGCCGAATTGGGTATGCAGGATATGGGAGAGGTCGATATCGAAATGCATATGCGTGATCGAACCCTTGCCGCCGGTGAAAAGCATCGGGTATTTTTTCACGAAGCCCTTCATCAAATGTTCGGGCCAGGTGAAATCATTGATCAGCTGGGGCGCGTGATCGAAAATGTTGAAGAGAAAAATCCTCCAGCCGGCGGGGCCCTGGCTGATCATATCAATGTACTCGCCAAAAGTTTTATAATCGTCAGCCTTGTTGATGGGTGTATAAGCGTCGCTCTTGGTGTTGTTATACAGCGGTACCCGCTTATTTCCCACCAGCGATTTAAAATAATCCCAGTTCCATTTTTTCAGGGCAGGCCAGTCGTGCGAAAGATTTTTGATCACCACGGGAATGCCGGGTTCATAAAATTCCTTTTTGAATACCTCGGGATCGATGGTTTCAAAAACAGCGACCGGCTTTAATTGCATACTAGGGGGTTGATTGGCGCGCTAAATTACGATATGTAAAGTAAATCCTTTGTAAGTTAAATTAAAACAAAATCCTTGAAAATCAAGGGGGAATGTTCAAATATTCGCGCAGTGGAACCTAGCCCTGATCTTCGAGATCAGCGTGTACCTGATCTTCAAAATTTGCGGGAAATTCATCCCTG
>CAMLEM010000143.1 GCA_946479005.1 uncultured Chitinophagaceae bacterium
CGTCGCGGATCTCTTCCGCGAGGGTGAATCCGTCCATATTCGGCATCATTACGTCCAGGAGGCAGAGGTCGAATTTTTCACGCTGAAAGGCCGCAAGTCCCAGCCTGCCATCACGTTCCAGGGTTACATCATAGTCATTCAGTTCGAGATAATTCTTCAACACCGTTCCTAAATTCGGATCATCTTCGCACAAAAGGATCTTTGGTTTTTTTGACTCCATTGTTTCGATTATTTTAGTTCTTGAACAAATAAAGTTAGGTATTCCTCTTTAATTTACTTTATAACTCAAATCGCGTGCAGGAAATTACGAGTTTCAAAGAACAGGTATCGGCCGCATTTCAGCATAAGGGCGTTTCCTTCCCTCTCGGGGTGGCAATGCTCGATGGCGCGGTAGTACCTGGCTTGCAGGTCTCTGTTCCGCTTAGGACAATGAACCGGCACGGCCTGATCGCCGGCGCTACGGGAACGGGGAAGACCAAAACCCTCCAGGTACTCGCTGAAAGTCTGAGTGACGCGGGTGTGCCTGTCATTTTAATGGATGTGAAAGGAGATCTCAGCGGTATTGGCGCCCCGGGCGCACTGAATGACAAGATCAAAGAGCGAAGCCAGAAGCTGGGGATCGATTTCACGCCTCGGGCTTACCCCGTGGAATTTTTATCACTTAGTGAGCAGAAAGGCACCCGGCTACGTGCTACCGTCAGCGAGTTCGGGCCGGTACTTCTTTCCCGGATCCTCGGCTTAAATGATACCCAGGGAGGTTTCGTGGCAATGATCTTCAAATATTGTGACGATAAGAAGCTGCCCTTGCTCAACCTGCCCGATTTTATCAAAGTGCTGCAATTTGTTAGTGATGAGGGAAAGGAAGAGCTGGAAGAGTCATATGGAAAAATTTCCACCACCTCTACGGGAACCATACTTCGCAAAGTGATCGAACTCCAGCAACAGGGAGCCGATCTTTTTTTCGGGGAGATCAGCTTTGATATAGATGACCTGATGCGACAAAATACGGAAGGCAGCGGTATGATCTCCATATTAAGGGTCACAGATATCCAGGACCGCCCCAAGCTTTTTTCCACTTTTATGTTGCAGCTGCTGGCAGAACTGTATGCCACTTCGCCTGAGATCGGGGATGCGGATAAGCCAAAGCTTGTTATGTTCATAGATGAAGCACACCTGATCTTCCAGGAAGCAAGCGATGTATTGCTGCAGCAGATCGAAACCATTATCAAACTTATCCGTTCTAAGGGGATCGGGATCTATTTCTGTACGCAGAACCCAATGGATGTGCCCGCTGCAGTGTTGGGCCAACTCGGGCTGAAAGTGCAACACGCTTTACGCGCATTTACAGCTGCAGACCGGAAAGTGATAAGGAAAACCGCGGAGAACTACCCAGAAACCAGTTTTTACGAAACTGACCGGTTGCTAACCCAATTGGGAACGGGCGAGGCTTTCGTGGTGGTGCTGAATGAGAAAGGGATACCCTCTCCGCTCGTGCATTGTATGATCCGGACACCTAACAGCCGGATGGATATACTTACGCCGGGAGAGATCGATACGATCATTGCCGGCTCCACCCTGGCAGCGAAGTATAATAAGGAGGTGGATTCTGAAAGCGCTCACGAGATCCTTACAGAAAAGCTGAAACAGGCGGAGGAAGAGCAACGGACGGAAAAAAAACCGGGCCGGACCTCAACACGCGAGAAAAAACCAAAATCCTTGCTGGATGATCCTGTGGTTCGCAGTATGACAAGAACCGCGGGCAATACACTTGTGAGAACACTGTTAGGAGTTTTAGGTTTGGGCGGACGGAGAAGGCGATAGGTTCATCTAAGCACAACCTTTCCCCTGTCGTTGATCGTTATCTTATTCTCCGCCTGGAGAAAATCCATCACTTTCCAGGTCTTCTCTTTCCTGGTTCCTGCTAACCGGTCGATCAGTTCGGTCACCCCAAGCTCTTCGTATTTAACGATGTTCAATATGCGGTGTGTGAGCGCATCAAATTCTTCTTTGGAAAGCTCCGTGGATTTCAGGCGCAGGCAATTATCGCAGATGCCGCAGGCCCTTACCTCCCTGTCGCCAAAATAGGCCGCGATGGTTTTGCTTCGGCAGGAACTTTTATCAAGCAGGTAATTTCTCATTTGACCGATGCGGTCTGCATACTGCATCTTTCTTTTCTCCATTGCCTGTCCGTCGAATACGAGATCGTCCGCCCTTATTCTTTCGCGAAGGAAGGTCAGCTGGGGTTTGTCGGATTGCGGCTCGTATTCGACGATCCCGGCCCTGGCGATGAGGTGCAACTCTTTATTGATCCCGGCAGGGTCCCTGTGCAGGATACCTCCCAGCATTTTTTCGGAAATGAAAACGAACTGGTCGTAGATACCCTCATAGGAACGGAGCAGGGTTTTGATCAATTCTTCATATTGGGGATAGTTTCTTTCAAATTCGAAAAGTTCATTCTTAAGGCAATTGAATTTTAAGCGGGAAGGCTTAAAGACCTGCTCATTGAATGCAAGCCAGCCTTCCTGTTCCAGCAGCCGAAGGGAAAACAGGGTTGTTGAAGGGACCAGCCTGAATTTCCTTATGAAATCAGGGAGATCAAAATCAAAAGACTGCCCCGCTGCCGAACCAGTTGCCACCTGGAGATAGTTGCTTACATCCTGGTAAACCTCCCGTACCTGTGCAGGCTCCGGGAAGCGTTCTTTCACGAGCTCATCCACGGGAGCGAGGTCCTGTTCATCATATAATAATACGGCATAAGCGGTCTTTCCGTCACGGCCGGCCCGGCCTGCTTCCTGGTAATAGTTTTCTAAGCAGTCGGGCATATCGGCGTGGATCACAATGCGAACATCCGGTTTATCTATCCCCATACCGAAGGCGTTGGTGCAAACGATCACCCGGGTTTCATTCCTGATCCAGGCCTCCTGTTTTGTATTTCTCTCATCTCCACTTAATCCGGCGTGATAATGATCAGCCGGGATGTTTTGTAAGCGCAGCAGGTCGGCTATCTCACGCGTGCGTTTCCGGCTCTTGCAGTAAACGATCCCCGTACCCGGCACTTTCTGAAGGATCTCGATGATTCGGGGGATCTTCGAAGAGGTTTTTGAAACACTATAGGAAAGCCTGGGGCGTTCGAAGGACTGCCTGAAGATGTGGGGCGTTTCGAACTCAAGTTTTTCACAAATGTCGGTTTGTACGGCAGGTGTGGCCGAGGCTGTCAGGGCCAGTACAGGGACATTGGGAAGTTCTTCCCGGAGCGCAGCGATCCTCAAATAGGGCGGTCTGAAATCATAACCCCATTGAGAGATGCAATGAGCCTCGTCAACAGCCAGGAGGCAAACGCCCAGCCCCGGCAGGTATTCTTTGAATAAAGATGTTTCCAGTCTTTCCGGCGATACGAAAAGAAATTTGCAGTTGCTGTCGCCCGCGACCTTCAGAATGTTGATCACATCTTTCCTTTGCAGGCCGGAGTGGATCGCGTAGGCGGTGATATTTTTGCGGCGCAGGCCTTCCACCTGGTCCTTCATCAATGCAATGAGGGGGGAGATCACCAGGCACAGCCCATCCATCATCATTGCGGGAACCTGGTAACAGATGGATTTGCCACCTCCGGTGGGCAGCAGGGCCAGGGTATCCTTTCCCTCCAGGACCGAGCGGATGATCTCCTCCTGCAAGGGACGAAATTTTTCGAATCCCCAATAGGATCTCAGCACCTCTACGGGTGAGCCATTCACTGGCCTTCCTTTCACTTCCATAATCTTATCTATGAAGGTAAAGACTAGACCACTTTTTTCACGAATAACCTGACTGAATTGATGGCCAGCACCACGTCACTCAGTCCCATTACCAGGGCGCCGAAAGTGGGAGTGAGGAAGCCAAAGGCAGCTACGGGGATGGCCACAACATTATAAGCGAAGGCCCAGAAAAGATTTTGCTTGATGGTGATATAGGTATGCTTACCCAATCCCAGCGCGGTCGGAAGTTTTTTTAATCCCTGGTTCATCAATACAACCTGGGCTGACTGCATCGCCAGGTGGCTCGCATCGCTCATTGAAATGCCGATGGTCGCCCTGGCAAGGGCAGGTGCATCATTGATGCCATCGCCGACCATCGCCGTGGGGGCCTGCTGCGTGAGATCTTCCAGGTACTGCAATTTTTGCTGTGGCGTTTTTTCAGCAACGATGGTTTCGATACCCAGTTCGTCCCCGAGCTTTTTGGTTTTTTCCAGCTTATCACCACTCAGCAGGATGGTACGAATCCCTTTTCCTTTCAGGTAATTGACCAGTTCGCGGGATTCGGGCCTGATCTCATCCTGGACATCGATCCAGCCAAGGAGTTTGTCGTTTTTGGTGAGATAAACATTGTGATGCTCTCCCGCTTCATCATTGGTGACCCGGTGAGATCCTGCCCACCAGGTGTTTCCCTCCGGGTCTTCGGCTTTTATTCCGACTCCCTTCACTTCTTCAATGCTTTTCCATTTCAGCTCGTCCGGTGTTTTCCATTCACTGGCAATGGACCTCGCGATGGGATGGGTTGAATATTTTTCGAGGGAATGAACGATCTTTTTGAATTCTTCCGTGCTGATCCCGTTGAGTGTATGGTGACCGGAGATCCTGAACCGGCCTGTCGTAAGCGTGCCGGTCTTGTCAAACACTACATTTTTTATTTCCCTGAATTGTTCCAGGCTGGACGCATTTCGGAAAAGAATGCCATTTTTCGCGGCTCTTCCCAGTCCTACTGCAATCGCTGCAGGTGTGGCAAGACCCATCGCGCAGGGGCAGGCGATCACCAGCACCGCAATGCTTCGTAGTAGTGAGTCACCGAATGATCCAAGGACGATCCAGTTTCCGATGAGCGTCACGACCGCGATACCCAGGACAACGGGAATGAAAATGGCGCTGATCCGGTCGGCCATTTTCTGCACGGGCGGTTTTTCACCCTGCGCAGCCCTGACAAGATTGATGATCGAAGAAAGCACGGTGTCATCGCCCACAGCGGTCACCTGTGCCTTGACCGTGCCTGACTGAAGAATGCTTCCCCCAATGATCTTGTCCTTTGCTTTTTTCAGTACAGGAACACTTTCCCCGGTAATGATGGCCTCATCCACCTCGGCTTCACCCCAGAGTATCTTCGCATCGATGGGGATCTTTTCGCCGCTTTTTACAAGGATGAGATCGCCCACCCGGAGCTGGGTGTTCTCCACCTCGAAAATCTGTTCCTGATGTTGGTCATCAAAAGCGA
>CAMLEM010000144.1 GCA_946479005.1 uncultured Chitinophagaceae bacterium
TAAACATCATCCATCCCGGTTCTTTCCCGCAGGATGCGATACGAAGCTGTTTCCAGGTCTTCATCCGGCCTGACCAGGTCACCTAATAAAGAATAAAGACCTTCGAACTCTTCGAGATCGGATTTTATGAGAAGGACCTTTAACTCCTTATCCTCGTAGCCGAAGATCACACAGTCCACGGAGATGGCGATGTTGAAGTAGTCGAGGTGGCTGATCTTTTCAATTTGCGCGTTTTTGAGCGCCAGTGCTTTTTCCATCAGTTCAGTTTTTATTGTATAATGATCCGCAAAGAGACCAGGTGAGTGCCCGATCGAATTTTGAGATAATAAACTCCACCGGGTAAACGATTTATTTGATCCGTCAGGGGCAATAAATGCCGGCCCCTGTTCAGTGTCGACTGGAAAATTCTTTTTAGTTCCTGGCCCGCCACATTATGCAGCGTAACCTGCAATGTCCCTGCCTGCGGAAGGTAAACATCCAGGTTTATCATTCCCGATGAAGGGTTGGGATAGGCATTTGCCTGCAGCTCATTCGGGCTTGAGACCGGGTCGATCACGGGTGTGGTCACCGCGTTCACGAGGTTGCGGTTCAGAAAAACGTGGTACTCACCGGGCTGGAGGGTCATCGACTGAGCGCCGCCCGTTGAAGTAAATGTTCCTCCCTGCAGGTAATTGTACCAGGTACCTGCTACCGGCAAACTGAAGTTCGCGGTCTGGGCGTTGACATCGAAATTGCCAACCACGAATAAAATGGATGTGTCATTGGCACTTCTCACCAGCAGGGTCCGGATCGCCCCGTTAAGCTGGTGGCCCATATTGATGTTATTGCCATTAAAAACATCCTTATACCATCCGTGAAAACGGAGTTTGTTCATCGCCGAAAAAATATCAAACAGTCTTTTTCTCTGGATCACGTCCTTATAGTCCCAGCGGATCGGTTTTTTATCAAGGCGACAATTGGGATCCACTGTTCCGTTTACGCAGCGGTTGATGGAAAAATCATAACCAAGCTCTCCAAATTCCCAGATCATCTTCGGGCCGGGAGCCGCCAGGAAGAAGGAAGCACAGAGCTCCACGCGTTTCAGGCCTGTGTTCAGGTCCCGCACATTATGATTCGCATTGGAACTGTTCCCAAAATTCAGATTCTTATACATCAGCCGTTCCTCGTCGTGGCTTTCCATGTAACCCACCAGGTGAGGCTGGGTGAATCCTCTCACATTATACAGATACCTCTCGAAGTTGGAATTCGATCCTGTGATCCAGCCCATCGAAGCTTCGGAAAAATTGAAATTCGCGTTGCCCCAGAGTAACATCCCATAATTGGAAAGCTCCACCTCTTCGTTATCATCTGCAAAATGTTCCAGGATCACATAGCTGCCGGGAGATTTCAGCTGGCAGGTATCATAATATCTTTTCCAAATGGCCACCCGGCTCGCATCGTACTGGCTCCAGAGACCCACATTGGAGCCGGAATTGGTTTGGGTGAATCCCTTGGAAAGATCGAAACGGAAACCGTCGAGTTTATATTCCTGCAACCAGTGCTCGACCACCCGGCTGGTGAAATAACGGGTTCGTAAACTTTCGTGGTTGAAATCATTGAAAACATTGAAGGGATGGGTAGCGTTCACGTTCAGCCAGGGATTATCCGGCGCAGGCTGACTGGTAGCGGTATTCCAGTACAGGGCAGCCAGCGGGTTAAGACCGGTTGTGTGATTCAGCGCGATATCCATTATCACCGCGATGCCGTTGCTATGACAACTATCAACGAATCGTTTCAAAGAATTCTTCGGGCCATAATATTTATCCGGCGCCAGGAAGAAATCAGGATTATATCCCCAGCTTTCATTTCCTTCGAATTCATTGAAGGGCATTATCTCGATGGCGTTCACGCCCAGTCTTTTCAGGTAACTGAGCGTGTCGCGCAGGGAATTCCAGTCGTGAGCGGCGAGGAAATCCCTCAATAACAATTCATACACCACCAGGTTTCTTTTATCCGGGCGGGAGAATGTATTATTCGTCCAGCTGTACGCGGGAGGGGCTGTCTGCAGGAGACTCACGATGCCGCTGGTAGCTGTTGGATAGGGTTTGATCCCGGGGTAAGTGGCTGCGCTGATGCCTCCATCGTTCCAGGGATCCAGGATCTTTTCTGAATAAGGCTCCGCCACTTTCAGGGTGCCGTCCACCAGGTATTGAAAGGCGTATTCCTGCCCCGGGGTCAGGCCGGTAATCCGAAGCCACCAGTAATTTCCATCCGGGGTTTTGTTCATCACGTAATTATTCTGCTCCACCCAATTGCTGCCTGCAAACTCCCCGATCACGGAAACCCTTGTCTTCCCCGGCGCAAAGAGCACCAATACCACGGAAGTATTTCCGGCTTCGTAGTTGATCCCATCTCTCACGCCGGCAGGCAATGGGGCCACGTTGGGAGCGGCTGCCACGAAGAACTGGAAACTTTGTGTGCGAGTGACCGAACCATCATTGGCCTCGAGTACCACCGTTTGGTTTCCCGAGCTTGTCAGTGTGGGAGTTGATGTCAGCGTGGTTGCATTCGAGGCAGACTGGATCTCCACCCCGTTCAGGAACCATTTCATCGTGGATGGCTTGTTCGCTGCCCCTTTGAGGGTAATGTTATCGCCCACCTGTTTTACGATCGGCTCCGGAAGAGGATTGAACAGGGGCTGAAAAAAAGGTTCTTCAATGAATACAGCCAGGGTGTTATCATAAACGGGTACATACATATCGGACCCGTCTGCATTTCTCTGTACCCGGCTCCCATCCGCATTTCGGAAAAGGATCGCGACCTTCTGTATCGTTTCACCAGCAGGCACTCCGTAATAAGCACGGATATTGGTGATATCGAATCTCCATTTATTGGATCCCAGATAGGTAGCCAGTAATTGGGGATTGGGCTGGTTGAAATTCTGGTTGAACTTTACATAACGCCAGTCGTTGGGTGCGGTGCTCAGGTTGGTGATGACACCGGTGTGAACATAAACGCCCCCTGTGGGTGTGTAATTCAGGAGCCCCTGGTTTCCTTTGGCGGCATCCACAGTAATCGAAAGATTGTCGTTGTCCTTCGGGAAAACCCCTGTCCAGGTCAGCAGCTGGGCGGTACAGCCATATGAAAACACCACTGCACCGAGAAGCAACATCAATTTTTTCATTGCAAGCCGTTATTGTTTCCGAAGATAGTGAAATATGTACTGAAAACACATTAGGTAAAAAGGATTTTTATACCCCCTCCTTTTATCTTTATGGTCTATGTATTCCAAAGAGGTCACCAAAGAGATGCAGAAGCTCTCTTCCGAGCTGGTTCGGAAGGAAAGATCAGGGGGGATCCCGGAAAAGGACATCCAGCACCTGAGAGACGTTCTCCAATTCCACGAGCACCGGTATTACATTCTCCACGAACCGCTATTGTCGGACCAGGAATATGATAACCTTTTCACGGCATTACGGCGGATGGAAGAAAAGGATCCGTCGCTGGTGACCCCTGATTCTCCCACACAGAGAGTGGCGGGCGGGTTGACAAAGGAATTCCCCACAGTGCAGCACCTGGTGCCGATGCTCTCTCTGGATAATTCGTACAGCAGCGACGATCTCCTGGCCTTCGACAAAAAGATCCGCGATGCAACCGGCTTGAAGACGGTCGAATATTGCGTAGAACCCAAGTTCGACGGGGGCAGTATTTCCCTCGTGTATGAGGATGATATGCTCGTACGTGGCGCGACGCGCGGCGACGGCGTGGAAGGTGATGAAGTGACGGCGAACATCCGCCAGATCCGTTCGCTTCCGCTCTCCGCGAAGTTTTCACGATATGGTTTGCAGCAGGTGGAAATAAGAGGCGAAGTGCTGATCAACAAAACGAATTTCGCCGCCTATAACCAGCAGCTCGTGGAACAGGGGCTGGCGCCCCTGGCCAACCCGAGGAATGCCGCTGCCGGAACGCTCAGGATAAAGGATCCCGCGGAAGCCCGGAGAAGAAAGCTCGAAGCCTTTGTATATCACGTGAGCGATTTTTCCCTCCTCCGCGGAAAGGCGGAGCCACGGGAACTAAAAACGCACGCCGGCTCTCTTACGATGTTATGGGATCTTGGCTTCCGAAGCCCGGAAAAAGAAAAAAGAGTATTGAAAGGGATCGAGGCCGTGATCGGGTACTGTAACGAATTCGAAAAGGAAAGAGACGAGCTTCCATACGAAATCGATGGAATGGTGATCAAGGTGAATGATACATCCCTGCAGGACCAGCTGGGAATGACCTCGCATCATCCCCGCTGGGCCATTGCTTTCAAGTTCAAGGCCAGGCAGGGAACGAGCACGCTGGTGAGCGTGGAGTACCAGGTAGGCAGAACCGGCACCATCACGCCCGTGGCCAAGATCACCCCGGTGCACATTGGAGGTGTAACGGTATCATCCATCTCCCTGTTCAACGAGGACGTGATCCGGGAAAAAGATCTGCGCATTGGCGACCGGGTGCTGGTGGAAAGGGCAGGCGACGTTATCCCGTATATCGTCCGCTCGCTTTCCGAATCAAGAAAAGGAAGCGAAAAAAAGATCACGTTTCCCAAAAACTGCCCCGTTTGCAACAGCAAGCTTTTTAAAGAAGAGGCTGAAGCCGCCTGGCGTTGTGTGAACATTGAATGCCCCGCGCAGGTGGTGGAAAGGATCATTCATTTTGTGAGCAAGGATGCAATGGACATCCGCGGGTTCGGCGATGCCAATATCAGGAAGTTTTACGAGCTCGGCTTGCTGCACGACATTCCGGGCATTTACCGGCTTGACTATGAAAAGATCGGTAAGCTGGAAGGGTTCGGTGAGCGGTCGATCGAGAAACTGAAAGAGGCCATTGAGAGATCCAAGAAACAACCATTGCACCGCCTGGTCTTCGCGCTCGGTATCCGCTTCGTTGGGGAAACGACAGCCAAGACCCTTGCACAGGCGATAAATCAATTGAGTGATCTTGAAGATTTCTCAGAGGAGGCCCTTCGATCGCTGGAAGATGTCGGACCCAAGGTAGCGGGAAGCATCTACCAGTTCTTCCACAACAGGAACAATTTGAAAATGCTTCGGGAGCTCAGTGAACTGGGATTGGAAATGAGGAACCTCAAGAAGGAACTCTCCGGGAGCGGAAGCCTCAAGGGCCAAACCTTTCTTTTTACCGGAACCCTTCCCACACTGAAAAGGAGTGAGGCCGAAGCCCTTGCTGAATCCCAGGGCGGGCAGATACTC
>CAMLEM010000145.1 GCA_946479005.1 uncultured Chitinophagaceae bacterium
ATAAACTTCATCGCTGATGATGAAAATATTAGTATCCCGAACGATATGTTGAAGTTGTGATATATCCTCTTCGGAAAGCAGGGCGCCCGTGGGGTTATGCGGCGAATTGATGATGATCGCTTTGGTTCTTTTATTGATCACCTTCTTCACGGCCTCCCAATCAGGCTTATAATGCGGGTAGGTTAACCCGATCGTGATCGCGCGGGCTCCATTGACCTCGATATTTGGAATATAGCTATCATAAGCCGGCTCAAATACGATCACTTCATCGCCGGGCTGCAGAATGGTAGTGAAGGCCGTATAGATCGCATAGGTACCACCCGGGGTGATGGTTATCTCTTTTTCGGGATCCACTTTTGTCCTGTATAAGGAGGCGATCTTTTCCGAGATCGATTCCCTGAGCGGCATCCACCCCGCCATCGGCGCATACTGGTTAAAGCCTTTTTTCATCGCCTTGTTCACCAGGGAAGCCAGCTCTTCCGGCATTTCATAATCCGGGAAGCCCTGCCCCAGGTTCACCGCCTTGTGTTCGGCGGCAAGGGCGCTCATTACAGAAAATATCGTGGTGCCGGCATTGGGAAGTCGTGATTCTATTCTCATTGAAATGAAATGAGTAGCGAAGTTCGCGAATCAGCGCTTTCATTTCACCGGGATCCGTGCAAATTTCAATTTCGCTTTTGATTCCGCAGCTTCTTCGGCAGGAAATTTACGACGAGCTCGTAGGAATGATCGATCCATTCTTCCAGCTGCTTCCGGGACACGGAGCCGTCAACAATGATGGTATTCCAGTGTTTTTTGTTCATATGGTACCCCGGGATCACACAGGGATACTGTTCCCTGAGTTCTATGGCCCTGGCAGGATCACATTTTACATTAAAGCTCAGTTCAACATTATCCATCCCCATTAAAAGAAAAGCCTTGCCCCCGACCTTGTACACAAGGGTGTCGGGACCAAAAGGAAGGGTTTCCTCGGCTCCCGGTTTGGATAAACAATACTCTCTGATCGTTTCAATGTTCATTGAATCGAAGCATCATTTGGCTGATCCTGATCTTATCGAGGAATTTTTGGACCAGGGGCTCAGCAGTGTTCAGTTCCGTGTCTCCAGATAGCCCGTCCGGCATTTCTTCAGACCCGGTAAGCGTGAAAGAAATATTCGTGCTGTCGAGTTTTCCTCCGTTGTACGACATAATGGTTCCTCCATAATCCCAACCAAAGCCCATAAAATTGATCTGTTTTCCGTTGACATCCAGGAGTTGTTTAAGATCTGAGCCAATTTTCAGGCCGCTGGCGGTGTGATAAGGGGCTTCGGGGTGGTAGGATTCAATGAAGTGGATCTGCCGGTGGTATTGAGAATCCTTCCAGTAGATGATGAGCTCGCCCGGTTTTCCGGGGAGGAGGAAGGTCACGGGGATCGTATCCATTCCTTCCGGACCATAGATCGTGGAGTCTTTTACTTCATTATTTCCGTAAAGCCCGCGGAGAACCTCAAAGTCCATATCCTGTTTGATCACCCCCCAGCTGTTTTCCGTAACGAGAAGGGAATCTGTCTTTACCGCTGTTTGATCATTATTCCCCTTGTCACCCTCTTTACAGGAATGAAGGATAAGGATCCCAATCACAAAGAGGCCGATTATTTTCATTGCTAAATTTTATGATTCAATGATCGCCGTGGCTTCAATTTCTACCAGGAATTCAGGTGAGATCAGTCCCTTCACTTCGATCATACTGGTGCAGGGGCGGATCTCTTTGAATATTTCCCCGTGTGCCCTGCCGTACTCCTCCCAACGTCTGATATCGGTGACGAAGATCCGGGTCCGCACCACGTCTTCCATCCTGGCGCCCGCTTTTTCCAGCACTTTCCCGATCTTTTCCAGGGCGAATTTTGTTTGCAGGTAAGCATCATTCTTTCCTACAACCAGGTTGTTCTCGTCAATGGCTACGGTACCGGTGACCTCCACAACATTTCCCACCTTAACGGCGCGGCTATACCCCACGATATCTTCCCATTTTGCGCCCGAAGAGTAGTTTGTTCTCATTATTTGATCTCTATGTTTGAATTTTCGATCAGGGGCTCTCCATTCATACGCAGGAAGATCTGCGCCACCGTTACCACATCTTTCTGGCAGTAGGTAACGATCCTTCCAAGATCTTTCTCCTTCCAGTACACTTCTCCCACCTGGCTTCCGTCAATATCATCCTTGGGCGTAGGAATATCCAGCGTTTTGGCCAGCAGGTTCAGTGAGGTATAACTTTTATAATCGCCGAATTTCCAAAGTTCGAGGGTATCCAGGTGCGGGATCTCCCAGGGCTTCTTTCCAGAAACCTGCAACAGGCCCGGGAGCGGAAGCCGGTTGATGATCATCCGGCGGCATAGGTATGGGTAGTCAAATTCCTTTCCATTATGCGCGCAAAGGAAACGCGGCTCGCCGGAGCTCCACCGGTTCAGCATTTCCGAAAAGCCCGCGAGGATCTCCTTTTCATCATCCCCCGCGAAACTTTTAATGCTGAACTTTCGCGGTGAGCTCCCCTGGATGATGCCGCAGCTGATGCAAATGATCTTTCCGAATTCGGCATAGATCGCGGCGCGGGGATAAAGGGATCCTTCATTTTCACCTTCGTGATGTTTCATCAGGCCGGCGGCCTTCAGGTCCCAGAGATCTTTCCAGTCGGCAGGAAGCAGGCTGTAGCTCTCGTGCTGTGAAACCGTTTCAATGTCGAGGAATAAAATATGCTGAAAAGGGACCGTGGCCATAAAAGCCGAAATTAAAGATATTTATCGCCCATATTCCTTTTCACCTCCGCCACATAATCCTTGATCTCCTGTTCCTTTTCTTTCTTGCAAATCATCAAGACATCTTTCGTGTCAACAACGATGAAATCATCCAGCCCCTGTAGCAGGACAAGCTTATCTTCCGGCACGTGCACGATACAGTTTTTCGCGTCAATGGCGATCACGCGGTTGCCGGTCACGGCATTACCGAAATAATCCTTTTCCTTGTTCTCCCAGGCGCTGTTCCAGGTTCCCAGGTCGCTCCAGGAAAACGTGGCGGGGATCACGTAAACGTTTTCCGCTTTTTCCATCACTCCAAAATCAATGGAGATATTGGTGCACTGGGGGTAGATCCGTTCCACCGCGCCCGATTCCCCGGGGCTGTTAAAATGGTCCTTCTCGGCAGCGAACACCTCGTACATCTCGGGCAGGTGTTTTTCGATGGCGGCAAGGATATTCTTAACCTTCCAGGTGAAAATGCCGGCATTCCATAAAAAATCTCCGCTTGCGATGAATGTCTTTGCCAGCTCCAGGTTGGGTTTTTCGGTGAACGTCTTCACCTTGTACACCTGTGGAGCCGCTTCCAGTGTTTCGTGCTGTATATAACCATACCCGGTATTGGGATAGGATGGCTTTACGCCGATCGTAACCAGGGCGTTGATATTGTCAACAAATTCAAATGCGCGCCGGGCGGTTTTCACGAACTCTTTATGATCCAGGATGAGGTTATCGGCAGGTGCCGCCATCATCAGGGATTTGGGATCGAGCTGGAATAGCTTGAACGCCACGTAAGCGATACAGGCAGCTGTGTTTTTCCGGGAGGGTTCCAGCAAAATGTTTTCCTGGGCCACCTGGGGCAGTTGCTCCCTGACCAAATGAAGATATTCCTGGGCGGTAACAACATAGATATTTTTCGCAGGCACCACCTTGCTGTAGCGATCGAATGTGAGCTGTATGAGGGTTTTTCCCACGCCCAGGATATCCAGGAACTGTTTGGGATGTTCTGTCCGGCTTACAGGCCAAAACCGGCTTCCGATCCCCCCGGCCATAACGGCAACATAGTGGTGCTTGTTCATCCCTTTTATATTAAGCCCTCCCGGACCAGGTCGTGTAAGTGCAGGATGCCGAGATATTTTCTGTTCTCAGCAACTACCAGTTGCGTGATCTCTTTTTTTCGTAACAGTTCAAGCGCCTCCACAGCCAGCTGTTCCGGTGCGATCGTTATCGGATCAGGGCTCATTATCTCTGCTGCTTTTATCGAAGTTATTTCTGAATTCTTTTCCAGCATTCTCCTGAGGTCACCATCCGTGATGATCCCTGTCAGCTCCTCCTTTTCATTGACCACTACCGTCATCCCCAGCCTTTTTTGGGTCATTTCAATGATCACATCCCTCAAAAGCTGGTTTTCGCGAACCAGGGGCCTCTCATTTCCCGTGTAAAGATCGCTTACCCTGAGATAGAGCTTTTTGCCCAGGGTGCCGCCGGGGTGAAATTTCGCGAAATCGTCACTTTGAAATCCTTTCATTTCCATCAACGCGATGGCCAGGGCATCGCCCATCACCATTTGCGCAGTGGTGCTCGTGGTAGGGGCCAGGTTATGCGGGCAGGCCTCTTGTTCCACTGTGGTATTAAGAAAATGGGTGCAATTTTTTGCGAGATACGATGACGCATTGCCTGCCATCCCTATCAGCACATTACCGAAATTCCTGATCAAGGGCACCAACACTTTGATCTCGGGACTCTCCCCGCTTTTGCTGATGATCATCACCACATCATCCTGTTGCACCATTCCAAGGTCACCGTGGATGGCATCGGCCGCGTGCATAAAAATGGATGGCGTGCCCGTTGAATTCAGGGTAGCAACGATTTTTTGGGCGATAATGGCGCTCTTCCCGATCCCACTGATAACCACCCGTCCCCGGCTATTGGCAATGGATCTTGCTGCAGATTCAAAATCATCATTGATATGCTTCTCCAACCCACTGATGGAAGCGGATTCGAGCTGAATGGTGGCGAGCGCAACCTCTTTGATCGAATTCGGCATTTTCGGCTTGCCGGCACAAAGCAGGCAATCGCAAATGTAGAGGTTTTGCTTAGAAGAAACCCCTAATAATGAACCGCTAACCAATTTTAACGCATCGCATTTGATAAAGAGGGTGTGCGTGTGTAAATTCGCCGTCCTCCCGAAAAAAACCATTTTTCAACGTGGAAAAAACGTTGAACTGCTGGAAAAAATTCAGTAACTTAAATGATCTGGCGAATTAGAGGAAGGAAGTTCCGTAGTTATAAACAATATCTGTGAAACAGAATAGATAATGGCAACATCGACAAAGAAGGCAGCGGCGGTTAAGGACGTACCCGTTGCCCCGAAAAAAACAAAGAAAAACGCAAGCACACCAAGATTTGACCTGCATAAAGCACTGCTCGAAAATTT
>CAMLEM010000146.1 GCA_946479005.1 uncultured Chitinophagaceae bacterium
GAGGGAGGGGTGATATTTGTCAGGGTTGAACAGCGAAACAGCCCAACAGCCGGACGCAGCGGCGCGGAGTTGCAGCGTACGCGGCGATCGCTGCTCCGTTGCGCCGCCGCGTCCGGCTGTTGGCTGTTCCTAAAGCCTACCCACTTCCTGCTGTCCAATTTCATCCAGCCTCTCAAACACCTGCTCTATGTCCTCCAGCGTCGTCCTGTGCGAGCAGATAGACAACCGCAGCACCACCCGCCCCCGCATCTTCGTCGTCATAATGAACGCGAAGCCCGTAGAAGTAATATGGTCCGCGATCTTCTGATTCAGAAGATCCAGCTTTTCATTCATTGCATCGCCCTCCTTTTCCTTCCTCCACGCAGCCGGAAAATATTGGAACGAGTAAATGAATAATTCCGGTTGATGCAAAGCCCTGAAATTCTCCGAAGCCCTTACCAGCTCATCCAGGTGCACGGCACAGGCGATGTTCTGCCTCAATAATTTCTGGTATCCCTGCCGCCCATAATGCCTGATCGTCATCCACACTTTCAGCGCATCAAAGCCTCTCGACATCTGCGGACCATAATCAAAATAATCCAGCCCTTTATAATCTGTGGGTATCGTACCCTGCAGGTAAGAAGCCGCCGTTGAGAATGTTCTTCTCAGCTTTTCTTTGTCCTTCACCAGCAGGCATCCGCATTCATAGGGGATGTACATCCATTTATGCGGGTCGAGCGTGATGGAGTCTGCGTGTTCCATTCCCTTATAAAGATGGGCTTTCTCAGGCAGCATCGCACCCACAGCTCCGCAGGCGCCATCGGCGTGGAACCAAAGTTTTCTTTCCTTACAAATACGGGCGATCTCATCGAGGGGATCCACCACACCCGTGTTGATCGAGCCCACCTGGGCAACCACGCAGAATGGGGTGAGGCCCGCCGCCATATCCTCATCGAGCATTTTCTCCAGGGCTTGAGCGTTCATAGAAAATTCATCATTGCTCGGGACGCGCCGAATGCAATTCCTGCCCAGGTTCAGCATATCCACCGATTTCACAATGGAAATATGACCCTCGTGGTCGGACATATAAACCGTGTACCGACCCTTTCTTTTATCCGATTGTAATCCTTCAGCACTGCTATCATAACCTGTGGTACTTCTCAAAGCGACCAGGAGTGCAGAGAAATTGGCAATGGTTCCCCCACCCAGGAACAGCCCTCCACATTCAATATCATAATGGATCAGCTCCGCGATCCAGGCAATGGTTTGCTTTTCGATTTCAGTCGCGGCCGGTCCGGCCTTCCATCCACCCGAATTCATATTCACCGAAGTGGCGAGCGCGTCGGCGAGCACTGAGATCATAGTCCCGGAGCCATTGACAAAGCCAAAATACCTCGGTGAACCCAGGTGCGTGGCATTGGGAAGGATCTTTTCCTCCCAGTCCTGGATGATGTTCAAAGGCAGTTCCCCATTTTCGGGAAGAGCCATAATGAAATCCTCGCGGATCTCAAGTGAAGGATTGTGGCTGGTGATCCTTCTCTCCCGGATCGTGGCGTAATAACGGGCGATCATATCGATCACTTCATAACCCGCTTCCCTGAAAGTATCGGGGTCCATATCGAGGGACTCGAATGCGTTTTTGTTCGTGGCTTCCTTCATATTATGGATTGTTTTTAAAGGTAAAGAGAAACAGGGAACAGCCGGACGCAGCGGCGCAGCGGAGCAGCGATCGCCGCGTCCGCTGCAACTCCGCGTCGCTGCGTCCGGCTGTTTGGCTGTTCCGTGTTTCGGCACATATTTTTCTGTTACTTGTCTGTCAACCGGGTAGAAATCCACAAATGAAAAGCTATGTCAATTAATATCAATAAATACACCGCTGAAGCAAACCGTTTTGTGAACGAAGTGGCCGCGGAACTCGGGGATCTGAACAACCTGGAAAAAGCAGGGCGCGTAACCGTGGCGGTATTCCACACATTGAGGGATAAATTATCGACAGAAGAATCCTTCCATCTCCTCGCGCAACTTCCCACCATTCTGAAAGGCGTGTACGTAGAGGGATGGGATGTGGGCAGGCAGGCCGAGCGCACCGACACGCTACGGGATTTTTTCAGCCAGCTCCGGAACCAGGACGCAGCCGCGGAATCTGATTTCAGCACAGACGACGAAGCATTGAAAGGCTTCAAGGCCGTGCTGCGGGTCTTATCCCATTACATTTCCGATGGAGAAATGAAACACGTGAAACAACAGCTGCCGCGGCCGGTGGCGCAATTGTTTGAAACCTGGTAAGAGATCCTATATCGAAAATTTTCAAAAAAAGTTCATATGCGATTGAAGTTTGGAAATAAAGAAAAAAGAGTGCTCTTCGTTTCGCTGGCCATCATCGGCTGGCTGATCTTCGCCCGCAAGGGAATGAGAATGACGATCTCTGACAAGGAAGCGAAAAAAAGATTCAGGAATTATGGCATCCGTTTAAACACGGAGAAAAGAACGATCCAGGGCCACCAAATACATTACAGTTGGACGGGCAACAGGAGCCTGCCTGTACTTTTATTCATCCACGGATCCCCGCAAAGCTGGACCTTCTTTGAAAAATATTTACGCGACGATCTGCTTTTGGAAAGATACCGCCTGGTAGCCGTTGACCGCCCCGGTTTCGGGCAGAGTGATTTTGGAAAAGCATTGCGCATACCAGAGCAGGCTGAAATACTCGCCTCCCTGCTCGACGTGATCTCCCACGAGCAGCCGGTTTACATCGTGGCCCATTCACTCGGGGCACCCATAGCAGTGGCTATGGCGGCCATTCGCCCCGCGATGATAAAAACCATCGTTCTCGCCGGCGGCGCCCTGGACCCTTCCGGGGAAACGGCCGCGGCCTGGCGACAGTTTTTTATGATCCCCGGCATCTCTTCCTTTGTTCCCGGCGCTCTTCGTCCCGCGAACCGCGAGCTCTATCATCTCGCCGATGATCTTTATGATATCCAGTCGAGATTCACCGAGGTGCAATGCCCCGTATTCCTCGTACACGCATACGACGACAAGGTGGTTCCCCACGCCCAAAGCGAAGCCGCCGCCAAAATGTTCGTCAATTCGCCCAAGGTGAAACTGGTTACCCTGCCTTCGGGAGGACATTTTTTCCCGATAAAGCGGTTCTACCAGTTCAGGGACCTGCTGGTCAATGGACTACGAACCGAGATCGCTGCTTATTGACGGGCGCCTTTCCGGGCGGGAAGTTTTGCTGCACTACAGTATCTTCGCGCTCCAATGAAAGTTTATAATCTACTGATCAAATACCGCCTCTGGATCGGCATCATCCTGGTCGCACTGGGCGTCTATGTGAATTATAGCGCCAGCTTCTGGCCTGCCTTTCCTCTTTACCTCGTGGGCGTGATCCTGGTTTTCGGGCATTTTTTCTTTGGCCCCCTGCGACTGATCCAGGAATATATGGAGAGCGGCGATATGGATGGAGCGGAGAAAGTGCTGAACTCGATCAAGACTCCGGGTCTTTTATACAAACCGATCCGTTCGGTATATTATACCCTCAAGGGCAATATTGCGATGATGAAGCAGGATTTCGATGGCGCCGAAAAGATGATGAAGAAAGGCCTCGACCTGGGAATGCCAATGAAAGAAGCCGAGGGAGCCAGTATGCTCCAGATGGGAATGCTTGCAATGCAAAAGAACGATCTTAAGCAGGCTGAATCATACATCCGCGCCGCGATCCGCAAGGGTCTTCCTGATAAGGAGAATGAAGCGGCCGCCTATCTCCAGATGTGCAGCCTGATGATGAATAAACGCGAGTTCCGCGCCGCCAAGGATTTTTTCCGGAAGGCAAAAGCGCTGAAGCCCACCACGCCGCAGATCGTGGATCAGATCAAGCAGATAGAGAAGTATATATCCAGAATGCCGGGGTGATCTTTGTTTCCCACGGATATCACAGATTAAATACACACGGATTTCACAGTTAGGAAACCGCTTTTCGAAATTCCTCATCAGCCTCGCACTTTCGGGTCTTATCTGTGAGATCTGCGGGAAAATCTGTGGAATCTGTGGGAAACGGCTGTTTCGCTGCGAGCGTTGCTCCTTTGCGCCGTGGTCCCTGAGCTTGTCGAAGGGTTGCGTGAAAGGCTGTTGGCTGTTTTTTGTGGCCTTTGTGGGAACTGGCTGTTGGCTTTGTTTTTGCACGCTCTTCAGTAAACACACCCTATGCTCGATCGTGCAGTAAAGAAATCCATTATTATCAATGCCTCCGCACCAGAGGTATGGAAACACCTCACGGATCCTGCATTGATAAAGAATTTTCTATTTAATGCCGAAGTGAGCAGCACCTGGAAGCAGGGCGATCCCATCGAATTCCGTGGGAACTGGAAAGGCCGCGACTACGAAGGGAAAGGACAGATCATACGCATAGAAGAAAATAAAATTTTAGAATACTCCTACTTTTCAAACCTCTCCGGCAAACCGGATGAACCCGCGAATTACTGCCGGGTGATATACACATTGGAAGAGCAGGAAAGCAAGACGGTGCTATCCATTACCCAAACGGATGTAATCGCGCAGGATGAATTTGAGCAGGTGAGCGGGTACTGGCAAAATGTGCTGGAGCAGCTTAAATGTAATGTAGAAGAAGTGTCGGTTCATTAACTACGGAGGACACGGGTTTTTCTTTTTTTTAACCACGGAGGACGCGGAGGACACGGTTCTTTCCAGGAGGGCGGGATTACTTTTGTCAGTCGGATTCGGTGTTTATAAAATCACTCTTTTAATTCCATTCTTTAACCCGGAAACATTAAAATTAATCAGGTAGCCAATACTACAACCCGATAATTTCAGGTAAGTAAGGATTTGCGCAAGATGAATTTTGTCGAATCTCTCTACCGCTTTTATCTCGACAATCACTTTGTCCTCTGCAAGCAAATCTAACCGGTACCCGCAATCTATAATGGTCTCATCATAAAGAAGTGGAAGCGGCACCTGGGTTAATACCGATAACCCCCGTTTTCTGGCTTCATAAGCCAGGCATTTTTCATAAGCACTTTCCAATAACCCCGGACCAAGTGCTGTATGAACTTTAAAAGCTGAATCTATTAAAATCGAGCAAATCTCATTTTCACTCCGCATCATCAAATCTACGATTAAGCCTTCCCCCATTCCCAGGTTAAATCCTCCAAAAAAAAGTGTTTTTCTCCCTCATAAATATCTTTCTTAGGCGATAT
>CAMLEM010000147.1 GCA_946479005.1 uncultured Chitinophagaceae bacterium
ATTGACCAGCGCATCGTACTGATCGGCGACGCCGGGGAGCTGGCTGGTGACAGTTCACACCCCGTGGTGGCTGCCGTCCGGAAATTCGTCAACCTGGATAAGAAGACGACGGTCCTTTTCCTGGGCGATAACCTTTACAAGATCGGGCTCCCCGATGAGGAGTTTGACACTTATGAAAAAGCCCGGGCCATCCTGGATTCACAGCTTTCCATTGCCGACGGTACGGACGCAAAAGTTTATATGATGCCCGGTAACCACGACTGGGAAAATGGAGGCCGGGGCGGATATGATGCCATCATCCGGCAACAGCTCTATGTTGACTTCCTGGCGGTGAATAAACCGAATATCAAATACTATCCTGAAGATGGTTGCCCCGGGCCCAAAGAGATCCTCCTGGGGAATAATGTGGCCGTGATCGTTTTCGACAGCCAATGGTGGCTGCACGCGCACGATAAACCCGAGATAGAATCTGATTGCGACAGTAAAACCCAGGAGGAGCTGATCTCGCAGATCGAAGAAATGGCTTCCCGCAATTCCAAAAAGCTCGTCATTCTCGCCTGTCACCACCCCTTCAAGAGCAATGGGCCCCACGGCGGGTTCTTTACTTTAAAACAACATATTTTCCCTTTCACCGACTGGAGGCCGTCCCTTTACATTCCCCTGCCGGTGATCGGTTCCATTTATCCGATTTCCAGGAGCGTATTTGGAACGCCGCAGGACATTCCCTTTCCCACTTACCAGACGATGATCAACCAGGTAACTGAAGTGATCAGGAGGTCTGCCCCCAACGCGGTCTTCGTGGCAGGGCACGAACACAATCTCCAGCATATCCGTGACAGCAACTACCATTATATCGTGAGCGGTGGAGGGTGTAAAACGAACCGTGTTTCCGACAGCCGTAAGAGTGAATTCATTTCCCGCACCCAGGGTTTTGCCGTGATGGAGATCTCAAAAAACAAGAATGTATCGCTCAGCTTTTATACCGTTTCTGATTCTGTGAGGAAGGCCTACACTTCCACGTTGATGAATTTTACCAGCCTTCCCGAAGCGGTACTGGATTCCACTGAGATCCGTCCCGTGGAGGATCCCTTCCTCAAATACAAGGACACTTTTTCCATTTCCGCCAGCGCCCGTTTCCCGCCGGTGGGAGGATTGAAAAAATTCTTTATGGGGCAGAACTATCGCTACGAATGGTCAGAGCCCGTGAATATGCGCGTCTTCAACCTGTCAAAAGAAAAGGGCGGCTTCTCGATCGTGAGCCTGGGGGGAGGGAAACAAACCACATCTCTCCGACTGCGGAATAAAGTGACCAATAAAGAATATGTTCTGCGCAGCCTGAACAAGAATACCACCCGTGCCATCCCTGAACAGTTCAGGGGAACGCTGGCAGAAGACCTGGTGGCGGAGCTGACCTCGGCTTCGCATCCCTATTCAGCGCTGATCGTTCCCACGCTCGCTGAGAATCTGGATATCCCGGTCGCCAAGCCGGAATTGTTCTTTGTTCCCGATGATCCCGCCTTCGGTTTTTACCAGGAGCTATTTGCCAACTCGGTCTGTATGCTGGAGGAAAGGCACGCTTCCTGGGATGGATCCGAAACCCGGAGCACGGCAAAGGTCTTTGCGAAAATGCTCGAGGAGAATGATCACCGCGCCATCCAGCCGATGGTGGTGAAGGCGCGGCTGCTCGACTTTTTGCTGGCAGATTTCGACCGCCATTTCGACCAATGGAGATGGGGCGTGGAGGATACCGGTAAAGGAAAGATCTACTACCCGATCCCCAGGGACCGCGACCAGGCACTGTTCTATTCCGATGGTTACCTGTTAAAGGTTGTCAGCGGAAGAATAATGCCTTTCCTTAAAGGTTTCCAGGATGATATCCCCCGGGTGAAATGGCTGGGTTACAGCGCCCGCGACTTCGACCGGATCTTTATGTCTTCGATCAATGAAGAACAATGGAAAAAGCACATCACCGATATCCAGGCTGAACTAACGGATTCGGTCATACGAACTTCCGTAAAGCAATTACCTCCCGAGGTATTCAAGATCAGCGGCGAGAATACGATCTCTAAAATGATCAGCCGACGCAATTTGCTGATGGATGAGGGGCTAAAGTATTACCGCTTCCTTTCCCGTGAAGTGAATGTGATCGGCAGTAATGAAAAGGAATACTTCAAGATCAGCAATCACGGCGAAGGGCTCCAGGTGCGCGTTTATGCGTATCCCAAGGGTAAGGATACCAGCTTCATTATGTACGACCGGATATTCGACCCTTCCGTCACCAAGGAGATCCGTCTTTTCGGTTTGCACGATGATGATAAATTCGAAGTGGAAGAGAATGCCGTGTCAAGGATCAAATTGCGGATCATTGGTGGAAAAGGGAATGACACTTTTGATATCCGGGGCAACGTACGCAACCTGATCTATGATATGAACGTGGAAGGGAATTACATTCTCAACGAAAGCAGGACCAAGAACCGGTTCTCCCTGGACCCGCCCAACAATTCCCGCGCTATTTTAGGGTACCAGTACAATTACACCAAACTCCCACAATTCGCCCTGGGCTACAATAGCGATGATGAGCTGATGGGAGGGGCAGCCATCAGCCACCGCACTTATGGTTTCAGGTATATCCCCTATAAAACAGATCAACGGCTATCCTTCCTTCTCGCACCGGGAAGAAACGCCCTGCAGGTCCGATACCGGGGGGAATTTAACCAGGTGATACGTGATAATGATATCCTGGTCAACGCGGTCTATTCCGCGCCCGCCCTGCGGAATTTCTTCGGCATAGGCAACAATACCATCGTGGACGAGAGCCGGAATTTTCATTATTACCAAACCCGTTTCAATTACCTACAGGCGGAATTATTATTACGGAAAAGGTTCTTTGATAAGTTCCATATACAGGGGGGGCCTTATTTCTTCCTCTATGATGCGAAATATTCCAAAAACACCGGTAACATCCTGGGTAATTTCCGCGAGATGGGGATGGATTCTTCTTCCGTTTTTGGCAGGAAGACCTATGCAGGCGCCAAATTCGGGATGGTGCTCGACAACAGGAACAATGAGCTCTGGCCCACAAGAGGTATGTTATGGACCAATGACATCATCGCGGTTCGGGGAATGGGATCGGCAAAGAACTACGTGGCTTATATCAGCGATATGAAGGTGTATGCCAGCCTTACCGAACCGGCGCGGCTCGTAGCAGTGATCAAAGCGGGCGGCGGCCGCATCTACAGTAAACACTACGAATATTTCCAGGCGATGAATTTTGGGGTAAATAATTCCCTTTACAGCTTCCGGAAGAACCGATATTCAGGAAGAGGCACGATGTACGGAAGCCTGGAGATGCGGTATAAACTTCTTGATGTGAACTCTTATGTGCTTCCGGGGGAATTGGGCGTAATAGGTTTTTACGACGTGGGCAGGGTATTTGAAAAGAATCTGCCCGGCAGAAAATGGCATTCAGGCTATGGCGCCGGCTTCTATTACATTCCATTCAAGCTGTTCGTCATAACGGCCACGGCGGGATTTTCAAAGGGAGAGCCACTGTATAATTTTTCCCTGGGAACCAGGGTGAACTTCACTTTTTGATCTCCGTTTTTCATCCTCTGACGGACGTCTGGCAGCTTAATTGCTATTTTATCTATATATAATATGCCCCGTGGATTCAGATTTAGCTTCAAACGTGTTTCCGTAATCCGAAAACACGAATTACGGATGATCCTGGTCATTGCCGTGAGCTGGACCATCGTGGATTTTATTTTGTTCCTGCTGCGCTATTCCGTATCCAATCTTCCCTCAAAATATACCGATCCCGAAAGCAATGTGGTGAAGGAGGTCGCGCTCCGCGAGCTGAATGTTTTCATCATCAGCTTCATCATCGGCTATTTTATGGTTTCCACGCTGAGGAACTTCCTCCGCGATGCTTCCCTGTTTAAAAACCTGCTGATAAAAACCCTGGTGCTGATCCTCTTCTCCTTCGTGATGAATTTTTTCATATACGTTACTTATGAAACTTTGCTGGAAGGCTTTAGTTTCCAGGAGGCGCTGGATAAGTTCACCTATAATATGTTCCATACCACCTGGCTTCTGCAGAAGATGCCGGAATGGGTGATGTTGTTCCTTTTCACGATGCTCGCCATCGAGATCAATGAAAAATACTCGCCGGGCGTATTCCTCGACATTATGCTGGGCCGCTACCTGCAGCCCCAGGAGCTCTCGCGCATCATTATGTTCCTCGACCTGAAAGATTCAACCCCCATTGCCGAGCGGCTGGGACATAAAGAGTATTTTAAATTCATCCGGGATTTCATCTTTTATGTCTCGTCGGGGATTATGAAACATAACGGTAGGATCTACCAGTACCTGGGCGACGAGATCGTGGTTTGGTGGCCCGCCTCACGCCCCAACGCGAGGAAATGCGTGAACGCGATCCTCGAGATCCGGAAAGAGCTGAATAAAAATGGAGAAAGGTTCCGCAGACGGTACGGTGTTGTGCCGGAATATAAGGCCGGCCTCCACGTAGGCGTGGTGATGGTCGGGCAGATCGGCATCATCAAAAAAGACCTGGTGATGAGCGGGGATGCGATCAATACAGCCGCTCGCATCCGCACCGCCTGCAGCGACCTGAATCAAAAATACCTGGCATCGAAAGAATTGATCGAACTGATGGATATGAAGGAATGGCAGGCCGAAAACCTCGGCCCGATAGAGCTCAAGGGAAAAAATGAGAACATCGAACTATTCGCCCTGAAAATTTAATATTTTAGAAAGCTTGGAACAACTCACCCGAAAAGAAAGAGCCCAGCGGGTACGCGAAACCTGGCTGTTCAGGGGTCGCCTTAAAAAAGGCGTCCTCTTCATCACGGCAGCGCTCATCATAATTTTTATGATGTGGGTGGTGTTCATCTATACAAAGAGCAGCGCTGATCAACGCGTTTTCGAGGCCATCGCTCCGCATATCACCCCGTTACGCACCCGGATCATGCGTATCATCACCTATATGGGAAACCCGGAGTTCCTCACGCCCGCCAACCTGCTCCTGCTGTTCTTTTTTATTTTCCGAAAGAGAAAATGGATGGCCATCCGCATATTTGTCGTGGCCCTGGGCGGGTTGGGCATCAAGCTGCTG
>CAMLEM010000148.1 GCA_946479005.1 uncultured Chitinophagaceae bacterium
CCGACCGCTGGATCATTTTCCTCTTCTTTATGATGGGTCTTTCCATCGGTGTTCACCTGCTGAACCTGCTGACCATTCCCGCCATCCTGATGGTTTATTATTACCGCCGTTACCAGCCAACCGTCAAGGGTGGCATCATTGCTTTCCTGGTGGGTTGTGTGCTTACGGGGATAATACAGGTTGGTGTCATCCAGTATTCGATGAAGGCAGCCGGCCAGTTCGACGTCTTCTTTACAAATTCCCTGGGAATGCCCTTCTTTGTAGGCTTTGCATTTTATTTTATCGTGATCACGGGGCTGGTGATACTGGGACTTCGGTTTTCCGAGAAAAAGATCGACAAAACAAAATTCACCATCTGGTTCTCTGCTTTCATTCTTCTCCTACTCCTCCCCTTCCTGATGAAAAATGAAAGCGGGGGAATGAAATTCCTGAAGATCCTGCTGCTGGTTGGTATCGTCGCCACGGTGAGCTATTTCATTAAGTCCACCGGGATCAGGATCCTCAAGCTCGGGCTTTGGTGCTACGCCTTCATTATGCTGGGCTACTGCCTTTATTTCACCACCCTGATCCGGTCGAACGCCAACCCCGCGATCGATATGAATAACGTGGACAACCCGATCAGCCTGGTATATTACCTGGCCCGTGAGCAATATGGTTCTGCACCTCTCATCTACGGGCCCCATTTTGCCGCGGATTATAAATACGGCTCCGATGGATACGTGGAACTGAAGGAAGGCGATATGAAATACGTGAAAGGAAAGAATGCAGAGGGCAAAGACCGCTATATCCCCATCGGGCGTGACAAGGAACCTGTTTATGAAAGCAGTGATATGCATCTCTTCCCAAGGGTATGGGATTCAAGTAACGACCAGTTCCACGCAGATTTTTATGCCGACTGGCTGAACATTCCGCAAAACCAATCTACCGGCAAATATGAAGACCCTTCCTATGGCGATCACGTGAACTGGTTCTTTACCTACCAGATGGGGCTGATGTACTGGAGATATTTTATGTGGAACTTCTCCGGCAAGCAGAATGATGTGCAGGGATTGGGTAACAAGCGTGACGGGAACTGGATCTCCGGGATACCGATGATCGATAACGCACGCCTGGGCGACCAGTCGAAATTACCCGACAGCCTGAAAAACAATAAAGCGAGAAATACGCTTTACCTCATCCCCTTCCTGCTGGGGATTGTGGGATGCGTATATCAGTTCCTCAAGAACAAACGTGATTGGGTGGTGAGCTTCCTTCTTTTCTTCCTTACAGGACTTGCCGTAGTGATCTATCTTAACCAACCCGGCAACCAGCCGCGTGAACGTGACTATGCCTATGTGGGTTCTTTTTATGCCTTTGCGATCTGGATCGGCCTGGCGGTGGTCGCTTTCGTGAGAATGGCCAGGGAAAAGGCCGACAAGCTTACGTTCACAAATATGCTGGGATATGGCGCAGGTCTGACCTTTTTGGTTGCTCTTCTCAGCTGTGCCAACGACGGGCAGGGCACCTTTATCGCCTCAGCAATGATCACTGTTTTATTCGTTGCTTTTGCCGCGGCGGTCACTTATATATTGCGGGCCGTTTCCGGTAACAACAGGAATTTAAATATTGCGGCTGCTGTCATTTGTATGATCGCGCCGATCATTATGGCCAGCCAGGAATGGGACGATCACGACAGGAGTGGCAAAACCACAGCTCCTGACCTGGCGAGGAACTATCTTGAAAGCTGCGCCCCGAACGCCATCATCTTCACCTTCGGTGATAATGATACCTATCCCTTATGGTATGCGCAGGAAGTGGAAGGTGTGAGGCCCGACATCCGGGTGATCAATAACAGCCTGCTGGGGATAGACTGGTATATCAACCAACTCCGGTACCAGGTGAACCAGGCGGATTCGGTGGACGTACTCTGGACGCCTGAACAGATCGAAGGACATAACCGGGAATTCCTCAGATACCGCGAACAGGGTGAAGCCAATGCCTATTACGATCTCTATGATGTGATGAAGAATGTATTGGGAAAACCCAATGTAGATCCGGAAACGGGCCGGGATGTGGGATTCGGCAGCTTCCCTGTATCCAGGTTCCAGGTACCTGTGGACGTGGACCTGGTGAAAAAGAATGGCACCGTGAACCCCGACGACAGCGTTCTCTCCGTGCTGCAATTCCAGATCCCCGAAAGCAAGCTTCAACAGGGATTGGTGAAAAGTGATTTCATCATCCTGAACATTATCGCCACCAACCAGTGGAAGAGACCCATCTACTTTACCGCTTTATATGGAGAGCTTGGATTTGGACAATACCTGAGAAAAGACGGGCTGGCCTATCGCCTCGTGCCGGTGAACCTCGCTTCGCCGCAGGGCAACTGGACCGTTGACCAGGCCCTTCGCCAGGCGGGGCTGGGAGGAACACAGATCCGGGCAAATAACAGTGATACGATGTTCAACAATTTGATGAATGATTTTCGCTTTGGCAATGCAGGAAGCGGCAAGATCTATTATGATGAAGAGAATCGTCGCCACCTGCTGAACATTCGTTCTTTATATGCTGAAGCTGCAGGGAACCTGGCTGATAAGGGTCGGAAGGACGATGCGCAAAAGCTGCTTGATAAGGTTGAAGCCGGTATTCATCCCGGAAGCCTCCCTTACGCAATGGTCAGCCGGTATAATAATCATAACCAGACCAGCCTGATCTACCTGGAAGCCGCGTATAAGGCGGAGAAGAAAGATCTTTCAGATAAGCTTCGCACCGCGATCCAGAAAGATCTCAGCCAGCAAATGGACTATTATGCGGCAATGGGTGGAATGTCGCGCGCCCAGCTTGACAAGCTGATGAACGACTATGAAGCGGCCCGGGAAGCGGCGCAAATGAAACTGATGTTCGCGCAAAGTGAAGCCGAACAGACGGCGGCAAGAAGGGAAGCCAATATCGCGGAATATAATTTCAATGCAGCATTGCGGGCCCGGCAGAAAGGACTCCGTACGGAGATCCTGATCAACCGGGGCCTGATACAGGCGCTGGAGACCGTGGTTGCCAAATATGATCCTTCCAACGCGCCCCAGCCGGCACAACCCGTGGAGGGAGGACAACCGATCATTAATGCGCCGGACACCACTCGTTAAGTATTAACGAATATTGAATAGTGAAGAACGAATAATCTTGTTGGCAGTAACCACTTAACAGCGCCAAAAATCGAACAGCCTGATTTTTTGAGAGAAGTCAGGCTGTTTTTTTTTTCGCCTCTGATCCTGAGAGCCGTAACGAACAAAAAAGCTTTTTCAACGTTAAAGCATTTATTCACTATTCACTTCCCATAGTTTACTTTTCGCTAACAGTAGAAATCAGTAAATTGAGGATAGATGCGCGGTTTCAGATTCAGCAGATACGATCCCGGTCAACACGGCAAAACACGATTCGAGCAGCTGCTCGACCTTTTCTTGCAGCTTCTCACGTACACCAGCGGGGATGTTGCGGAAGCCCTGCAATGGCTGAATGAACTGGACAAGGAATACAGGCTCACCGATGATGAGTATGGGATCGGTGATTTCCTCGACGAACTCAGGGAGAAAGGTTATCTCACGGATGACAATGAAAAGGGGCAGATCCGGATCACGCCAAAAACCGAGCAGGGTATTCGTAAAAGAAGCCTGGAAGAGATCTTTGGTAAGCTGAAAAAAACCAAACAGGGCGATCATCATAGCTTTAAACCGGGCCAGGGGGATGAGATCAATCCGGAAACCCGGCAGTTCCAGTTTGGCGATATGCTGGAACAGATCGATTTCACCGAATCCATCCGCAACGCGCAGATCAACCACGGCATCGAAAGTTTCAGAATGAATGAAGAAGACCTGAGCATCCGTGAAACGGATTTCAAATCGCAGACTTCCACTGTCCTGATGATCGACATCTCCCATTCGATGATCCTTTACGGAGAGGACCGGATCACCCCGGCGAAGAAGGTGGCGATGGCTTTGAGCGAGCTGATCACGACGAGATATCCCAAAGACACCCTGGACATCGTGGTCTTTGGAAATGATGCCTGGCCGATCGAGGTGAAGGACCTCCCCTACCTGCAGGTCGGGCCTTACCACACGAATACAGTGGCGGGACTGGAACTGGCAATGGACATACTCCGGAGAAGGAAGAATCCGAACAAGCAGATCTTTATGATCACGGACGGGAAACCCACCTGCCTGAAGATCGGGAAGCGTTATTATAAGAATAGTTTCGGCCTGGACCGGAAAGTGGTGAACCGCTGTATCAACCTGGCCGCGCAGTGCAAGAAGCTGAAAATTCCCATCACCACTTTTATGATCGCGACGGACCCGTACCTGCAGCGATTTGTGCAGGAGTTTACGGAGATGAATAATGGAAAAGCGTTTTTCGCGTCGTTGGATAAATTAGGGGCGTTTATATTTAAGGATTTTGAAAGTGGAAAAAGGAAAACAGTTTATTGAGTATGGAAACTCGAAGGGTCTTCCTTTAGGTTTTGCCGGGAAGACGGGAAGGCGGGAAGAAAAAAAACTGTTTTTTGGTGTTTTTTTCCCAGGCGTGGAAATGGAGGTTGGTGGAACTTGGGTAGAAAAAAAATGTGTCATGAACTTAGAAAAAAAAATATCCAGTTTAAACGCCAGGTAGATCTCCCGGTAATTTATGACGGGCTTTTTTTTAATGAAAGCCTAAGACTGGACGTTTTTGTAGATGAACTAATCGTTTGTGAATTAAAAGCTGTTGAGGTATTAAATCCGGTTTGGGCAGCTCAGGTCAGAAGTCATCTCAAATTGTTGGAAAAACATGTAGGATTCGTAATAAACTTCAATGTTCCATTGATTCGTGACGGGATCCGGAGGATCTGCCAGATTTGACCGAAAAACTCAAGATTCCCTTCCCGTCTTCCCGCCTTCCCGGCAAAAAAAGTAAATAAAAATGACCCTTCAAAACATCAAAACCCTCGGAGAACTGAAAAATTCTGGTTACAAGTCCCGCCCGATTAAAGAAGAGATCCGCCAGAACCTGGTGAAAAAACTAAAATCCGGAGAGACCACTTTTCCCGGCATCGTAGGATATGAAGACACAGTGGTCCCGGATGTGGAAAGGGCCCTGCTCAGTAAGCACAACATTCT
>CAMLEM010000149.1 GCA_946479005.1 uncultured Chitinophagaceae bacterium
AAGCTCTGCCATAGTGAACTTTTTTTTTTCTGTTTCACCGCTTTTGCGTTCACGGAATACACCAAATCCCGTTCACTGGGGTCTTCAGCTTTATCCACCGCAGTATACGCAGCGGCATTGATGCAATAATTCGGAGAAAGGTCCTCGAAAACATTCTGAATGTTCCCAACCTGCTCGATCGACATCTCTTCCCTGTTCCGGAAAAGAAATTTGTAGTGCGGATACCGGGAGGCCAGTTCCTGGAGTTCCCGCCCCAATTGACCTGCCGAGCCGGTCACAAGTATGACGGGGGGAACCTTCATCAGGTGTGATACTCAAAATTGTTTTTACAATCCCTGAATAAGGGCAGGCTCTTGTCTTTTTCTGAGACGATCTCCTCACCGCTTTGGATCTTCCAGTCAATGGAAAGCTCCGGGTCATCAAAACGTATGCCTGCTTCCGACTCCTTATTGTAAAAAGCATCGCATTTATAAAGCACTTCCGCTTTTTTACTGAGCACGGAAAACCCGTGGGCGCAGCCTTTGGGTATGTAGAGCTGTTTTTTGTTCTTTGCGGAAAGTATCTGGGTGTAGACCTTTCCAAAACTGGGAGAACCTTTCCGGATATCCACCACCACATCGAGGATCTTTCCACGGAGCACGCGTACCAACTTCGATTGCGCGAAAGGAGGCAATTGATAATGCAGTCCGCGGATCACGCCGTATGTTGAAGATGACTGGTTGTCCTGGACAAACTTGTCCAGGATGCCCTGGGCGTGAAAGATCATCTCATTGTAGGATTCAAAGAAATAACCGCGACTGTCTTCGAAAACGCCCGGCCTGAACAGCCATACATCCCTGATCTCCGTTGGTTCAAAAGTCATATTAAAGGCTCCAATACTTACGTTTTTTGATCTTATTTCGATAGATCCCTTTGAGGTCGGCGATCAGCGCATTCTCCTTGGTGATCGAGCTGAAATAATTTTCATCTAAGTTACAATACTCCTGGTGAGGAACGCAGACCACCACGGCATCATAGTCCTTTGCCTCTTTCTGTACCAGGCCGAAACCATACTCGTGTTTCAATTCGTCTGAATCCGCATAGGGATCTTCTACATCCACGTTCACAAAATAAGAGCGCAGTTGTTTCACCACATCGGCCACCTTGGAGTTCCGGATATCGCTCACATTCTCCTTGAATGTGGCTCCCTTCACCAGCACCCTGGCTGATTTTACATCGGAAGAATTCTGAATGATGTGCTGAACTACTTTCTTCGCCACGTATTTCGCCATATTGTCGTTGATGTTCCTCCCGGCGAGGATCACTTCGGCATCATAACCCAATTCATTTGCCTTGTAGGTCAGGTAATAGGGATCCACCCCAATGCAATGCCCTCCTACCAGGCCCGGCTGGAATTTCAAAAAGTTCCACTTGGTGCCAGCCGCCTCCAGCACCTCGTAAGTATTGATGTTCATCATTCCGAAAATGATGGAAAGTTCATTCATCAGGGCGATGTTCAGGTCGCGCTGTGTATTCTCGATCACCTTGGCTGCTTCCGCCACCTTGATGCTGGATGCTTTGTGAATGCCCGCTTCCACTACAAGGCCATATACCTTGGCGATCTCTTCCAGTGATTCGGCATCGCAGCCTGAAACCACCTTCACGATCCTGGCCAGCGTATGGTTTTTGTCGCCGGGGTTGATCCTTTCGGGCGAATAACCGATCTTAAAACCTTCACCACCCTTCAACCCCGATAATTTTTCGATGATCGGAAGGCAATCTTCTTCCGTGCACCCGGGGTAGACCGTGGATTCAAATACCACGTAATCGCCTTTCTTTATGACCTTTCCTATGGTCTCAGATGCTTTTGTTACCGGCAAAAGATCCGGCACATTATGTTCGTCCACGGGCGTAGGGACTGCCACAATGAAAAAACGCGCCTCGCGCAAAACATCCAGTGAGTCCGTGAATACAATATCGCGATCCGCGAAATCCTCCTTTTCCAGTTCATTGCTGGGATCGATCCCTTGTTTCATCATCTCGATCCGTTTTGGATTGATGTCAAAACCGATCACGGAGATCTTCCTCGCAAATTCAAGCGCGATGGGCAATCCTACATATCCAAGGCCGATCACGGCCAATTTCGACTTCTTATCTACAAGTTCCTGGAACATTCAATCTACTATTTTAGGCTTACGAATTCTTTGGGTTGACGGGCCCACTCTTCCCGGGGAAGAGATCTGAAATATTCATAGGTCAGCTTCAGCCCTTCGGAACGGGACATCCTGGGTTCCCAGTTCAGGAGTTTTTTTGCTTTCGTGATATCAGGTTGCCTTTGTTTCGGATCATCCACGGGCAGCGGTTTGTAGATGATCTTTACCTTTCTGCCTGTCAATTCAAGGATCTCTTCGGCGAAGTCCTTTAATGTGATCTCATTGGGGTTGCCGATATTCACGGGCATCACGTAATCACTCAGGAGCAACCGGTAGATCCCCTCCACCAGGTCGTCCACATAACAAAAACTGCGGGTCTGTGAACCATCACCAAAAACAGTAAGATCCTCTCCTCTCAAAGCCTGGCCGATGAAGGCGGGTAAGGCCCTGCCGTCGTTAAGCCGCATCCTGGGACCGTAGGTGTTGAATATCCGAACGATCCTTGTATCCACGCCGTGAAAGCTGTGATAGGCCATCGTGATCGATTCCATATATCTTTTGGCCTCATCATAAACTCCTCTTGGACCTACAGGATTCACATTTCCCCAATACTCCTCTGTTTGCGGGTGAACCAGGGGATCGCCATACACTTCACTGGTGGAAGCCACGAGCATCCTTGCGTTCTTGGCCTTGGCAAGCCCCAGGCAATTATGGGTACCCATAGCACCGACTTTCAGGGTCTGGATCGGGATCTTCAGGTAATCAATGGGGCTGGCAGGAGAGGCAAAATGCATTATGTAGTCGAGGTGGCCCGGGATATGAATGAACTTGGTCACATCGTGATGATAGAACTCAAATTCCTTCAGTTTGAAGAGGTGCTCGATATTCCTGAGGTCGCCGGTGATGAGATTATCCATCCCGATCACCTGGTATCCTTCCCTGATGAACCTGTCACACAGGTGAGATCCCAGGAATCCTGCAGCGCCTGTGACCAATACTCTTTTTCTTTCCATTCTTTATGGTTTGATAATTTCCCTTCCCACGCTTTGGTAAAAAAACCCAAGCTCCTTCATCGCATTTAGATCGAAGAGATTTCGTCCGTCGAAGATAGCCTTGTTCTTAAGCCTGGAATTCATTTGTTCAAAATCGGGTGTGCGAAACTCATTCCATTCCGTGGCAATGATGAGGGCATCGGCGTCATTCAATGCCTCATACTGGCTTTCCGCATAATGGATCTTATCCCCGATCAGCGCCTTTACGTTCTTCATCGCCTCGGGATCAAAAGCTGATACCGTGGCGCCTGCAGCAAGCAGCGCGTCGATCATATAGAGTGCAGGCGCTTCCCGGATATCATCGGTATTGGGTTTGAAGGCAAGCCCCCACAACGCAAATTTCTTCCCCTTCAGGTCATTTTTGAAATAATTACGAATGCCGGTCAGGAGATGAAGCTTCTGGTCTTCATTCACTTTCATAACGGCATTGAGTATCTCGAAGTCGTAGTTCACCTCGTTGGATGATCTTACCAGCGCCTGCACATCCTTAGGGAAGCAACTTCCTCCATAGCCGATACCGGGAAACAAAAATCTTTTCCCGATACGATCATCGCTGCCAATTCCCCTTCTCACCATATCCACGTCGGCATCCAGTTTTTCGCAAAGCCTTGCTATCTCATTCATAAAGGAGATCTTGGTGGCCAGGAAGGAGTTCGCGGCGTACTTGGTCAGTTCCGCCGAGCGCTCATCCATAAAGATCACCGGGTTGCCCTGCCGCACAAAAGGTGCATAGAGATCTCCCATTATTTTCCGGGCCCGCTCGGAGTTCGTACCGATGACCACGCGGTCGGGCTTCATAAAATCATCCACAGCCACGCCTTCCCGTAAAAACTCGGGGTTGCTCACCACGTCAAATTCGGTTTTTGCATTTTTCGCGATGGCGTGATGCACCTTCTCAGCCGTTCCTACCGGAACAGTACTCTTATCCACGATCACCTTGTAATCCGTGATGATCTTCCCGAGGTCTTCGGCCACTCCGAGTACATATTTCAGGTCTGCAGAACCATCCTCTCCCGGGGGCGTGGGAAGCGCCAGGAAAATGATCACCGCGTCCTCCACCCCCCTGGCGAGGTCCGTAGTGAAATGAAGCCGGCCCTCTTTCAGGTTCCTTAAAAATAATTTCTCAAGACCCGGCTCATAGATCGTGATCTGGCCATTCTGCAGGCTTTCCACCTTTTTGCTATCAATATCGATACAGGTTACGTGATTTCCAGTTTCCGCAAAACAGGTACCCGTTACCAGCCCGACGTACCCCGTTCCTACAACAGCGATTCTCATAATTACCTTTATTATTGATTTACGTACTCCAAAACTTTCTTACAAATATGTTCCAGCTGATCTTTTTCCAGTTCAGAATGCATTGGAAGGGAAATCACTTCCCGGGTAAGTTCATCCGTCACCGGCAGGGAGGTCTCAGCAGCTCCGAACCGGGCGAACATTTTTTGTTGATGTCCCGGCACCGGGTAGTAGATCATTGACGGTATATCATTTTCTGAAAGGAATTTCTTCAAACCCTCCCTGTTCACATCCTTTAATTTAATGGTGTACTGGTGAAAAGCGTGTTCCGCGTACGCCGCCCGGTAGGGGATTACGATATGCTGATCTCCCCGGAATGCCTCGTCATAACTGTCTGCCGCTTTTCTTCGGGCCTGAATGTATTCATCGAGATACTTCAGCTTGATGTCAAGCACCGCGGCCTGTATCGAATCCAGGCGGCTATTACACCCCACCACATCGTGGTAATACTGCCTGCTCTGGCCGTGATTGGCGATCATTCTCATTTTTGATGCCAGTTCTTCATCGTTGGTGAGAATGGCGCCCCCGTCTCCGAATGCGCCCAGGTTCTTGGAGGGATAAAAAGAAGTGCAACTGATCAGTCCCATTGATCCGGTCTTCTTTTTTTCGCCATTTTTATAAACATACC
>CAMLEM010000150.1 GCA_946479005.1 uncultured Chitinophagaceae bacterium
CTCAATGAATATTCTTTTTCATATCTATTTTATGATTGATTTTTTGAATATTTTGTTTCAATTCTTCCAGAGCCTTTTTGCGTCCATTAAGGTATGGACGAACTCCGAATTTTGTATCGAGTCTGTCAATATGTAAATAAATAGGTGGATTGATTTTGAGTTTTTCACATGCGCAAATTGTCTCTTGTTGTCTAATTGCACCTAATGAGTCCCCGGCTGGAATTTTTGTGACTCTTGTTCCGTCTTTTCCATCTGTTGCAATTATAATATATACATTGTGTCCGAGTCTTGAATATTTGGCAAGTACAGAGCCAATCATATTCTCATCGTCTGGATGAGGGAATATTCCAAGAATAGTCTTTTTGCCTGTCTGTCCATTTACTGAAAAAACCAAAGTAGAACAAGTGATTATAATGGTCAGAATAGTTCTCATGATTTTCTGATTATAAGATGTCTTTGTCTTAGGTATTCTATTTTTTGTCTTTTGCGCACAACGTTTAGGGCTTGCTGCTGTGCTGTTATTCTGTGTTACAATTGCCCGGTACTGAAGCTCAATAGAATTACTATAGTTGAAATTAGCACAAAAGCCGAAAAGAACTACCTCAGCTCATAACTGCAGCTGATAATCGGGCAAAATGTTCAGAACTAATTCGTCAGCCAGCATAGCAGCAAACCGCCTGTTAGGCGTTGTTTTCTTGTCGATTCAAAGCTTCGTGAATTCTTTTTTCGGCTTCTTGAAGCGTGATCCCATCGAAATAATCAGAAACGAAGGGATGCTTAAAACTTTTATGTGGAATAATTTCAGGGCGGTTATTATCGCGGCCTACTACAACATTACTTGGAATACTCATTGTACTCAGATAACCTGGAATCGTGTTGCAGATATATCCGAAATAGGTTGCTTCATGGTTGTGGTCATGATAATGCTCTTTATAATCGGTAAAAGATTTCTCACTCAGCGAGACCCAAATACCATAGTGCAAGGGTTCGTCTTGGCCAATTATTTCTTGAAAAAGAACGCAACGAATAAATCGATCAGTTTGGTCTTCATGGCGGATTTCACAAAAATCACCAGTCAGTGACGCTAGTGACTGTTTTTCTGAAGGAGTTAATCCTTCATAGTTGTCCGGAGAAGAGAAAGCGATTGCCGGCCAATCTTCATGGATTTTTCCGCAAATGGCACATGTATAATGCATGATAGTTGTTGAAAGTAACGCCTAACACTCTAATTTACGCTATTACCCGCACCCACTCAAACTCCATCTATCTGACAATCACCCTTCTGATCGTTATACAAAAAATATTGTCGTTGCGTCAATGCGCAAATGCCACATCTAAATCTTCCCCTAAATCAACTTCGAATCTGGGGGTGGAACCAGACCGAAAGCAATTCCCAAATCCAAAATCCCAATTCCAAAATCCGAAATCCCAAATCCGGAATCCGAAATCCGGAATCCCTACATTTGCCCAATAAATCATACCCATGCTGAAAGAAATTCAATCCACCGGGAACAAGGACACACGAAGCGGTTTTGGAGACGGGATCGTGGAGGCTGCCAGGAAGAACCCCAACATCGTGGCCCTGACCGCGGATCTCGCCGGCTCCCTCAAGTTGAACCAGTTTATGAAGGAATTCCCGGAACGCTTCTTCCAGGTGGGTATCGCCGAAGCCAATATGATGGGTATCGCGGCGGGATTGACCATTGGTGGAAAGATCCCCTTTACCACCACCTTCGCGAATTTCTCCACCGGCCGCGTGTACGACCAGATCCGCCAGAGCATCGCCTATAGCGGTAAGAACGTGAAGATCTGCGCCTCGCACGCGGGGCTTACGCTGGGAGAAGATGGCGCCACCCACCAGATCCTCGAGGATATCGGCCTGATGAAAATGCTCCCGGGAATGACGGTGATCGTTCCCTGTGATTATAACCAGACCAAGGCCGCCACGCAGGCCATCGCGGAACATAGAGGACCGGTCTATCTTCGTTTCGGCCGCCCCGCCTGGCCCATTTTCACCAAAGAGGAAGATTTCAAAATTGGGAAAGCGCAGGTCTTCTCGGAAGGGACCGATCTTTCCATCTTCGCCTGTGGCCATATGGTTTGGAACGCGATCCAGGCCGGCGCCATCCTGCAGGAAAAAGGACTGAGCGTGGAAGTGATCAATATCCATACGATCAAACCGCTCGACGAAGCAGCGGTTTTAAATTCCATCCGCAAGACCGGCTGCGCCGTGACCGCGGAAGAACATAATATCATCGGTGGACTGGGAGACGCGATCGCGCAATGCGCCGCGAAACATCACCCCATCCCCATCGAATACGTGGGTACAAAAGATACTTTTGGTGAAAGCGGCACACCCAAGGAACTCCTTAAAAAATACGGCCTGGATATTCCTGATATTGTGAAAGCGGCGGAAAAGGTGATGGCGAGGAGAAGGGTTTCGGTGGAAGGGTAAAATCAGAACGGAAAATAAGGACGCAAAATATTGCGTCCCTACCCCGGGATCCCTCTACTTTAAACCTTTCTCAACGCCACCCGTCAAACCCCAAAGCCGTACACTCGAAATGCCCCCGACAAACCCAAGCGACAGCGAGCTGCTCGTAGAATTTCGTAATCCCAATACGAAGGAAAAGGCATACACCTGCCTGGTAAAAAAATACCAGGAAAAGATCTATTGGCATATCCGGAGAATGGTGGTGGATCACGATGATGCCAATGACGTGCTTCAAAATGTGCTGATCCGGGTTTGGAATGGCCTCGAAAAATTCAGGGAAGACAGCCAGCTTTTTACCTGGCTCTACCGCGTGGCTACCAATGAATGCCTGACCTGGCTGGAACAGCAGAAGAAAAAAGCGGCCGTGAGCCTGGATGAGGTGGAGGGCGGGCTGAGCAACCGGATCCGGGCCGACAAACATTTCGATGCCAATAAGCTGGAATGGAAGCTCCAGTTGGCCATCCAGCAACTCCCTGAAAAACAAAGGATCGTGTTCGGATTGAGATATTACGACGAAATGCCCTATGAACAGATGAGCAAGGTGCTGGAAACCAGTGAGGGAGCCCTGAAAGCCAGCTACCACCACGCGGTCAAAAAAATAGAGGATTATATCACCAATCATTAAACTTTGCAGACAGGTTTCCATCTAAGAGATTGAGCGAATGGAGCAGAACACCAACATATTAGAAGAACTGAACGGGCTGGGTTCCTCCCTGGGAAGATCCAGGCCCTCCCTGCCTTTCGAAGTGCCTGCCGGTTACTTTGATTCCCTTCTCCCATCCCTGTTGCAAAGGATCAGGGCGCTGGAAAGCGCTGACCCTAATGAAGAGATCCAAATGCTTTCGCCCCTGCTCGCCGGGATGAAGAAAGAAATCCCCTTCGAAGTTCCCGAAGGATATTTTGAGAACAGGCAGGCTCCGCAAAGAACCCCCGCAAAGCTGGTATCAATGAACCCCCGCAAATGGTTCAAATACGTGGCGGCCGTGGTAGTGGTTGGTTTTATCGCTTTGGCAGCGCTGGTGACCTGGAGAAATAAAGACGTTGAAAAAATGGGCATCGCCCGTTACAATAAGATACTGAACCAGGAGATCGGGAAAATGAGCGATGTGGAGCTTGTTGAATTCCTGGAGAACACCAACCCCGTGCTGGTAGGCGATGAAAAAGTGAGCACCAGCCCCAATGATGATGTAAAGGAATTGCTGGAAGATATCCCTGTTGCTGAATTGAAAGAATTCATTGAAGAAACCACCGTCTTTGATACGGAAGAAGGATTGCTGAACTAAATGAAAAGATTTTTTCTCATATTGTCCATTGTCCTTGCTTCGGCCTGCGCCGTGATGGCCCAGGATGAGGAACTGCCTGAAGATGGCTCGAACAAGCTGCAGCAGAGAATGGCTTTGTATATCCAGAAAAGGCTTGGTTTGACAAAAGCGGAATCCGAAAAGTTCAGCCCGATCTTCCTGCGCTATATTGTCGAGCTCCGCAAAACGCATCGCGAGAACCGTGCCGACAGGCCGATGCTCCAGCTTAAAGTGGCAGAGCTGAGGATCCGCTTTCGCAACGAATTCCGGCAGATAATGGATGAAAAGAGAGCCAACCAGGTGTATGATTTCCAGCGGGAATTTGAGCTGAAGGTGATCGATGAGATCAAGCAAAGACGACTGGAGAATCGCACCGGTCCCAGGCGACAGCGGCCCTGATCAGAATTTCCAGGTCGGCTCCTTCACATCGTGATAAAAAAGAAAGGTCCAGTTTTCCTTTTCCCCCTGCTCCCACCATTGCTGACGTAGTTCCATCGCTTTTTTCCCGTTGTGATCATATTTGGCCACGAACTTGTGTTTCATCTGGTGCATTTGCGGCGCGTCGTCGGCGCCAAAGAAAATGATCTCCCCCTCATCCTCGATCCAAAATACCTGGTGGAACGGCGAATGTGCGCCGGTCACTTCGTGGGAAATGTAACCATCGATCCTTCCCTTGCTGCCGATGAGCTCCACCTGTGAGTTATTCTTCAGGCTTCCCAGGTCTTCGGTGATAAAAGAAGGGAACCCTTTTTCGTATGCGAACTTTAACTCATCTTCCTGCACATAATATTGCGCGTTGGGAATGGAAAGCCTGGCGCCCAGTCCTTCCCGTTCTATCCCCACCGCCCCGGCGTGGTCCTTATGAAGATGCGATAGCAACACTTTCGTGATGGATGCGGGATCGATGCCGGCCGCTTTCAGGTTTGTGTACAGTTGCAGTTCACCGTTCTTTTCGAATCCGAGGCCTGTGTCCAGCAGGAGCACATCTTTTGAGGTGATCACGACAAAGGGCTGTATCTCTACCAGCAGGCTTCCTTTTGATCTTTCTGATAATTTATCCGCTTCATTGAAAGGCTCAAAAAGCTTTGACTTCCCAACTGTAAAAGTTCCTTCTGATAGGGGGATGATCTTCATCGTGCAAAGATACTGGATCGCTGAGGTGGAATAAATACAATGGAACATTGTACTATCTCAAAACCATCTGCCTATCGGCATCGAGCCTGATCAAAATAAAGAGAAGTATAGTAAAAGTCAGCAATGATGTTCCTCCATAACTCACAAAA
>CAMLEM010000151.1 GCA_946479005.1 uncultured Chitinophagaceae bacterium
ACGCTTTTCGCATAATCAAGGATTCTTGTTCCCACGGTCTTCCAGCCTGAGACCTCGGCCATTTTAGACAATTTGAGCTTACCCTTGCGCACCTGGGCTCCTCTTCCCTGTTGTACTGCCAATACAGGTTCCGCATCCGTGGTGACAGCCTCGAGGTAGTTCCCCTCCCCCTCCTTGATAAATAAAAACTTATTCCTGAGCGTGGTGGTCTCAATTTTGAACCGTTTCAGCATAAATTGCTTTTTATCCAGGTCGGCGTACACAGCCGTTATTGTTTTTTCCGGGTCGAATTTCTCGATGAGAAGCACTTTTTCTGCATCCAGCTTCTGGGTCAGCTCCTGGTCCGTGATCTCATAATAACCATCGTTATAAATGACAAGGATCCGGTCATCCGCATCAAAACTCCCAATGAATTGTCCTTTTTCATCCGTATTCAGTCGCCCGAACTGGTCGTCATACCAAAGTTTTTTTCCTTCCAGGGTGGTGCCAACCACTTCCAGGAGTTTTACGGAGCGGATGGCATACTTGGAAACAATATTTCCCATACTGCTCCTTCCCTTGATCTCGAGATCGGCAAAATTGAATTCAAAATCCTTGATCCTGGCCTTGCTGCTGGGGGTTAGGGTCACCTTAACGGTTTCAGCCTCCCCATTTGGCCAGGCCTTGAAATAATGCACCCGGCTGTTCTCATCCCCTCTTGTAAGATCGTACTCCTTTTCACGCGTAACACCGGTCACATTAAAACGTTTTGCGAAATTCTTGCCGGCCTTTCCATCGGCGTAGATCATGTTATACGTGGTCCGCTCATCATTCTTCTGGAATACAGCTACGTGGATGATGTCTTTTCCAATGAAAACCTTGTCGGATACCTTTACCACTTTCATCAGGCCTCTTTTGGTGAAAGCAATGATGTCATCCAGGCTGGAACAGTCAAAAAGATACTCATCCTTCTTCAACCCCGTTCCGATGAATCCTTCCTCCCGGTTCACATAAAGTTTCGCATTGGCAATGGCCACACTCTTCGCTTCGATCACTTCGAACTGTTTGATCTCGGTTTTCCGCTCTCTCCCCTTGCCATATTTCTTCAGCAACCCTTCATAATATTCAACGGCATAATCTACCAGGTTAGCCAGGTTATGTTTCACCTGTTTGATCTCCGCTTCCAGTGCTTTGATCTGCGCGTTCAGTTCATCAATATCCAGTTTATATATCCTGCGAACAGGCTTTTCCGTCAGCTTGATGATATCTTCCCTCGTGATCGCCCGCTTCAATTGCTTTTTGAACGGCGTAAAGGCCTTGTCGATCGATTCCAGCACTTTCTCCCAGGTCTCGTGTTTTTTCTCCAGCTCCTTATAGATCTTTTCCTCGAAGAATATTTTTTCCAGTGAAGTGTAATGCCATTTTTCATTCAGCTCGGCCAGGCGGATCTTCAGTTCTTTTTCCAGGAGATCCTTCGTGTTGTCAGCTGAGATCTTCAGCAGGTCTGCCACACCCAGGAACTGGGGCTTGAACTCCACGATCACACAGGCATTGGGAGATATGGAGATCTCGCAATCCGTGAACTTGTAAAGGGCATCAATTGTAATATCGGGTGAAATGCCGGGCGCCAGGTCCACCTGTATCTCCACTTCCGCAGCAGTATTGTCTGTTACCTTTTTGATCTTGATCTTTCCCTGGTCATTGGCCTTCACAATGGACTCCATCAGTTGGGTGGTTGTAACTCCGTAAGGCACACTTCGGATCGCCAGGGTTTTCTTGTCCAGTTCTTCAATATGCGCTCTCACTTTAACCCGTCCTCCTCTTTTTCCCTGGTTGTAATCCGCCACATCCACCATCCCTCCCGTTTGAAAATCGGGGAAGAGTTCAAACCGTTTCCCTCTCAGGTATTTTATGGAGGCTTCTATGAGTTCATTGAAATTATGAGGCAGGATCTTGGTCGACAACCCCACGGCGATCCCGTCAGCACCCTGTGCCAGGAGCAGCGGGAATTTTACAGGAAGGGTCACGGGTTCATTCTTCCTTCCGTCATAGCTCAGTTGCCACTCGGTGGTCTTGGGATTGAAAACCACTTCCAGCGCGAATTTGCTCAAGCGCGCCTCTATATATCTCGCTGCCGCGGCATCGTCACCCGTGCGCACATCACCCCAGTTTCCCTGGGTGTCGATCAACAGGTCTTTCTGACCCAGGTTCACCAGAGCGTCACCAATACTGGCATCCCCGTGCGGGTGGTACTGCATCGCCTGCCCGATGATGTTGGCCACTTTATTATAACGGCCGTCATCCATTTCCCGCATCGCGTGCAGGATCCTTCGCTGCACGGGCTTCAACCCGTCCTCCACTGCAGGGACAGCCCGCTCCAGAATTACATACGAGGCATAGTCCAGGAACCAGGTTTGATACTGGCCACTAAGGCCGGTGTCTACCCCTGCGGTCTCATTTATTTTTTTCTTGGTGGCCATCGATCATCAATTCATTTGTTCTTCTATGGATGACTGCTGCTCCTCTTTCTTCCCCCCGGGAAGTTTCACATCAAAATCCTTCCAGGCGCCTGCCGGGTCACCGGAAACTTCGATCTTTCCCGCTTCAATAAGCGCCTTCATTCTTTTCATCATATAAATATCACCGGTTTTGATCTTCATCCGGTGGAGGATGTTGACAAGCGCCCGGCTGGCTTTCTGCCATTCCGTGGTAAGGTTCCTTAAAATGTCGGTGTCATAAAATGATTCATCCTTTCCCACGATCTTCTTGCCGCCTTCGAGGATCCTCACGGGACTGTTCTCTTCTGCCAGTTTCCTCCATTCATCCGGGTCGATCTCGAACTCGCTGGCCGTAATGGGTCGGGCAAGTTTCTTTGCTTTCAGGAATTCTTTCGGCTGTATCTCGTGCAGCCAGGAAGGATAAAACAGTTGCCCCTTTTCATTGATGAATGGAAGATTGTTCAGGTAAACCACCAGTATACGTCCCTGGAACGCCGCGAACTGCTGCATCAACCAGTAGTAGCCTGTCACGTCGTGCTGGTTCTGTCCCATCCAGATCCAAACCTGTTGTTCGGGGTCGGTCTCAAGTTTTTGAACGATCTCTTTTACCGTTTCCCTGTCATCAAAACTCCCGTGGAGATGTGAATAGGGTGAACCCTCCGACAAAGATCTCCACCAGTCCATCCGGGCCTGCCAGCCTTCTTCCGTTTCAAGTCCGCTGATAGGACCCACGGCGAAGTCATCCCGGACCAGGATCACCTCCCCGGCCAGGCCGTCATCCATCTCTATCACCTTCTTCATCAGGTCAACTTCCGATTCATTGAATACAATGTGCATCATAACTTGGTCTGTGGTTTTATAATGTAATACACGCAGGTTGTAAAAAAATTACGGATATAAGGCACCGACCGGATCAAAACATTTTGCCTCCTCGGCTTCCATCCAAATTTCCATTCATAGATCGGGTTCAACAGGTAATGCCGGTGATGCAACACTTCATACCCCTGCTCCCTGCAGATCTTCTCAAACCGTTCAATGCTGATCCTCGTATCCCTGATCTCCATCAGGTCGTTCACGGGTTCTTTCTTCTTTCTTAAGATCCACCGGTAAATGCTTCGCGGTAAAAGGTGGATATACGGCAGCCTTGACAATTTGGACTTCGCCATCTGCTGGTGTCCTCCAAAAGGCATCTGCCAGGGAGGGAAGCCGAAAAAAATGATGCCGCCCGGCTGAAGGAACTGTTTCATCCAGCCGATCAGTTTGGGCTGATCGTGGATATGCTCAATGACGTCCTTCAAAACCACAATATCAAATTTTCCGTCCAGTTCTCTTTCCGCATCCACCTGGTAAATGTCCTTGGTAACGAATTTCAGTTTTCCTGAGGCGATCTCCTCCGGGAGAAACTTCCTCGCATCTTCCACCCTGGGAAGGTCAAGCTCAACGCCTACTCCTTCACAACCCCGGTTCGCAAACGCTTTCAACACTCCGCCTTCCCCACAACCGATCTCCAGCACTCTCATCCCTTTTTCTATTCTGAATTTTTCCTCGATAAAGGGGATCACATACTTCTCCGCGTTCAGCAACTGGATCTCAAAATATCTTTTCCTGTCGGTATGAAATTCGAACATATCCGTTTATGCCTCCGCCATTTTTTCTCCCTCCACGCTTACCGGCTCATCAATCTCCACTTTCAGGTTGTTGATGATAAACTCCTGGCGATCCGGCGTATTCTTTCCCATATAATATTCGAGCAGCTGCTGGATATGATCTCCCTGCTCCAGCCGCATCAGGGTCTTCCGCATATTCGGGCCAATGAACTGGGCAAACTCATCAGGACTGATCTCCCCTAACCCTTTAAACCGGGTGATCTCAGGCTTTCCGCCGAGTTTTTTAATGGCATCGATCCTCTCCTGGTCTTCAAAACAATAGATCGTTTCGTTCTTATTTCTTACCCTGAAGAGGGGCGTTTCCAAAACATATACTTTTTCGTGCTTAACCAGATCCGGGAAGAACTGCAGGAAAAAGGTCATCAGCAATAAACGGATATGCATTCCATCCACATCCGCATCCGTGGCGATCACCACGTTGTTATACCGTAATCCTTCCAACCCTTCCTCAATGTTCAAAGCGTGCTGCAAAAGATTGAACTCTTCATTTTCATAAACCACTTTCTTGGTCAGTCCATAACAGTTCAGGGGCTTACCCCGGAGACTGAAAACGGCCTGGGTTTCCACATTGCGGGCCTTGGTGATCGATCCGCTGGCACTGTCACCTTCCGTGATGAAGAGTGTGGTCTCATTTCTTTTCGCGATGAAATCCTGCGGATTTTTGGTGGGTGGCTCATCATCCAGGTGATACCGGCAGTCTCGCAGTTTACGGTTGTGAAGATTGGCCTTCTTCGCCCGTTCATTGGCGAGCTTCTTAATGCCGGCCAGTTCCTTCCTTTCCCGTTCACTCTGTTCGATCCTTTTTTTAAGCGCATCTGCGGATGCCGGGTTCTTATGTAAAAAATTATCAAGTTCCTTTGATAGAAAATCACCTACGAACTGCCGCATGCTGGGACCTTCCGGGTCCACATTCACTGAGCCGAGTT
>CAMLEM010000152.1 GCA_946479005.1 uncultured Chitinophagaceae bacterium
CATCCCGCATCGCCGTGAACATTTTCGTGACCACCGCCTTCACTGAATCGCCGGTATCCTGGGCATTGACACTGACCTGGAGCGCGATTGTTAACACAAACAGAAAGTATTTCATCTTATGAGATTTTATGATTTTATGGCAAATGAATTGAAAACATTTACCGTTCCATTCCTGTACACAGGTCAGACGCTAAAATAAACCCTCCCGCAAATGCAAAACCCCGGAAAATTACAAACGGTCATATTCCTGCTGGTTGTGGCTATCGCAACCGGCTGTGCAGCTACCAGGGAATACACCAGCAAATTATTCAAGCCGGCTACGACGCCGTCCTCCGACTCCCAGGCGGTGGCACTGCGGTTCCTTGAACTCGATGAACTCGATGGTGACGGGGAGAACTGGGTGGACGTAAACGCCCTGAAGGGCGGCGACTCTCTTGCCGACCTGATCACCATAGAAAAGATCGACAGGCTGGCTGCCGTTAAACCGGCTACACCAGATTCGGGTTTGTTAAAGAAAGCACCTGTAGAAAAAGAATCAGTTGTTAAAAAAGCGCCGAATGGCACGGTGCGCGAGAAAAGAGTTCGGGAATAGAGATCAATGGATCAACTTTTTCCATATATCGAACGTCAATCAAAAAAAACGACAATGAGAATCGTACCCCTGATCACCGCGGGAGTGGCCATCATTTCCGTGGTAGGTCTCACGAGCTGCAAGCCCAGTCGCGTGTATGCAACCAAGAAAAAAGAACGCGAAGAAGCCCCTCCCCCTCCCCGCTATGAACGCGATTATCGCCCACCGGCAAGAACGAGCACCTATTACAGTTCATCACTCATCATCCATCCCACACCGGGATTTGTAATGAAACGTTATCCCGATGGGCGTTTCTACCATCGTAACCAGTATGGAATGCTTTACTGGAAAGGTTATGATGACCGTTTCTATCTCGATCGCGCATACCTTAACCGCGTGAGATATACTCAGTCTGAATATAACCAGTGGAGGCGGTACGCAAGAGAGAATGATGGCAGGTAAATTACCACGTCATCATTTATAGCCGAGGATCTTCAGCATACTCTGGGCTGATTGCTGCTTCGCATACACCCAGTCCTGGAGTTTCCCGTTCTTGTCGAAATCAACGAGAATATGTTTTGGCGAAGGGATCAGGCAATGCTTGATCCCGCCATAACCGCTGATCTGGTCCTGGTAAGCCCCCGTGTGGAAGAAGCCTACGTAAAGCGGCTCATCACCTCCGTCTGTTTTCGGAAGAAAGACCTCGTTGATATGTTCTTCAGAGTCGTAATAATCGTGGCTGTCGCAGGTGATCCCGCCAAGAACGACCCTTTGATAGTCCTGCTCCCACTTATTGACCGGCAGCATCAGGAATTTTTCCCCGATGCCCCAGGTATCCGGCAACGTGGTGATGAAGGATGAATCGATCATATACCAGGTTTCGCGGTCGTTCTGCACCTTCTCAGAAATGACGCTGTAAATATGCGCCATGCTCTCCCCTACGGTATAGCTCCCGAACTCAGTGAAGATGTGGGGCATCGGTACCTTGGCTTTTTTGCAGGCCGACTTGATATTCCCCACGATCTCATTGATCATAAACTGGTAGTCATATTCAAAACCCAGGGAGTGCTTGATGGGAAAGCCACCCCCGATATTGATGGAATCGAGTTCAGGGCAGATCTTCTTTAACTGGCAATACAGGTTGATCACCTTGTTCAGCTCACTCCAGTAATAAATGTCATCCTTGATCCCCTTGTTCAGGAAAATATGCAGCATCTTTAGCTGGAACTTGCTTTCATAACCTTCGATCCGGTCCACATAAAACTCCAGGATGTCTTTTGCTCTTATTCCCAGGCGGGAAGTATAAAAGGGAAACGTCGGCTCTTCCTCGGCCGCCACCCGGATGCCCAGCTTGAAGGGGACCTTTACCGATTTGGCATACTCCTTCAGCTCATCTTTGTTGTCCAGAACAGGGATCACATTCACGAAACCTGAATTCAGGAGATTGGCGATCCTCCGGGTGTATCCTTTTTGTTTGAACCCGTTGCATATGATATAGGTTTCCTTGTTGATCTTTTTCTTCTGGTACATTTTCTTGATGATCTCGATGTCATAGGCATACGAGGTTTCCAGGTGGATATCGTGCTTCAGCGCTTCTTCCACCACGAAGCTGAAATGCGAACTTTTGGTACAATAGCAATAGAAATATTTTCCCTCGTACTTGTGCTTCTTAAAGGCCGCGGCAAACATCGTCTTCGCCTTTTTGATCTGCGACCCGATCTTGGGGAGATAGGTAAGCTTCAGAGGCGTGCCATATTTTTCGATGATGGCCTTCAGGTCAAGACCGTTAAAATAAAGATACCCGTCACGCACTTCAATACCTTCCTGCGGAAAATTGAAAGTCTGCTTAACCAGGTCGTGATAAGAGTTTGTCATAATTGATACCCGGGTTTTGATCAACCCGCACAAAAGTATAGGATTGGAGAATATTTATTACTTTGAAGGCTTGCAACTTTAAAACTCGTGAAATGAGAATTTTTCCCCTGTTGGTTTTGCTCGCCCTCCTTTCCTGTAAAGACAAAAAACAGACCACGGACGAACAAATGCCCATCCCAAAAGGGGATACTTTGCCAGACCTGACCCTTACCCCGGGAGCCGACTCCATCAATGCTTTGCTTGCAAAAATGCCTGGCGGCTGGAAGGTGGTGACTGATGAACGATCCGGGTGGACGGCGGATGCGCTCGAATATTTCGTTTACAGCCACCGGAAGACCGCCCCCGATTATCCTTACATCACGCGGGGTGATTATGATTGCGATGGCCGTCCCGATGTGGCTGCTCTGGTAACGGATACCTCCGCCACCAGGCTCCTGTTCCTGTTTGCCGGTGGGAAAACGCACTGGTGGGAAGAGGATATGATGGGCGCGGCCCTGAAGAATATGAAAAAGCAGGATTTCGGCGCTATGAAAGATGAGGAGGAACTCAGGGTTTCCCTGCCTTGCGATGCCGTGGAAGCCGAATGGTTTGAAAAAGCGATGCAGGTGATCTATTTCGATGGAAAAAAATTCCAGAATGTTTGGACGGCCGATTGATAAAAAACTATGCAATGAAATATGCCTTCTTTCTTTTTTTGATCTCCCTTGCTTTGTTTTCCTGCGGAGGAAAGGCCAGCGGAACTGATCTTTCCAAAGAAGTTTGCGACTGCTATAAACGCGCGAATGGATTGCCTGCGACCGACCCCAACCGAAGCCGGGAGCAGGACGCCTGCATTCAGAAACAGGCCGAGGCCTGGAAAAAAGTAAAGGATGATAAGGAAGAGTCCGATAAATTCAATACCGCCATTGCTGAATGCTCGCGGGGAATGATCCAGGGCCAGGTTCCATAAGCAATAAAAAAAGCGGCTGCGTGCCGCTTTTAAAGAATTTTCGGAAAGTACTTACTTCACCGACGCGATCAGGTTCCTGAAGGTCTCGGGATTGTTCATCGCGAGGTCGGCCAGTACTTTACGATCGATCTCGATCCCCTTCTTCTGGAGTTTGCTGATGAAAACAGAGTAGGTCATCCCCTCTTCGCGAACGGCGGCATTGATCCGCGCGATCCAAAGTGAACGGTATTCCCTTTTCTTGAGCTTCCGACCTACATACATATAGGTCATCCCTTTTTCCACCACATTCTTGGCTACCGTAAGAACGTTTTTCCTTTTGCCATAGAAACCTTTGGCTTGCTTTAATATTTTTTTGCGGCGCGCCTTGGAGGCTACTGCATTTTTCGAACGAGGCATATCTTAATGAATTTAAAGTTGTAGGAACTGGGTTTAGAAAAACCTTATTTCAGGCGAAGCAGGCGTTTTACAAAATCAACGTGTGATTTCGCAACTGTCCCGTCCAACCTCATATTGCGTTTGCGCTTCTTGGATTTTTTTGTCAGAATGTGGCGTTTGAAGGCTTTCTGATGCATGATCTTCCCGGTGCCGCTGACCTTGAAGCGCTTCTTGGCACTGGAATTCGTTTTAACCTTAGGCATTTTACCTGATTATTAGAATGATACCTTGAGGTGTTTTCGCACGGGCGAAACCCTTTTTGAACCTCTTCGGAAATAACCCTTTTGAAGGGAGCGCAAAGGTAAGCCTGAAAACCGGTTTGGACAAGAGTTTTGGATGCCCGTAAAAAAAGCCTTTTGCCGGGCATCCCGCCGGCAAAAGGCCTCTCTGAATCAAGTAGTTATTTAGGGTCCAGGGCTTCCTCTATCCGCTTGGCAATGTCCTGGAGATGGTACTTGCTAACCGCATCTGTGGTTCCCGCCGCGGCGGCAGTGGCCTCCGCCCGCAGGGCGCCCAGGTGAGCTCTTACAATGCTTTTGATGTCGGATTTATCCGTAGAGCTTGAAGTGACCGTCACTCCTGCCACTGAAACCGTTGTTGCTGATTTCAGGTGGCCGGCCAGCACATTCACATATGATTTCTGCAGGTTCCTCCTGTAAATATCTATTGGCTTGCGGCCGGGAAGCTCAGACCAGATCCCTTTCTTCAGGTCGTTCAGTAATTCCAGCACCTGGTAAGCTTTGGAACCCTCCGCCGCTTCGGCGTTCAAGAGTTTTCCCAGGTTTCTAGTGCCCAGCAGGCGGTTCAGCATATTATCCTGGATGGTTCCGATCACATTCAGCCCGTTCTCCCCGGTCCTGTCGAAGATCTCCTGGTCGATCAGCCAGGTGGGAGTAGTGAATAATTGCTTATTGATAAAATCAACCGCTTCCCTTTGCTTGGCCTCCGTTACATTCTCATAAACAGGACCTGCCTGCTCAACGGTTTTCGGGGTTTCCATTATACCGCCCACGTATTTCGCCACGTGATTCATATACCGGTTATACTGCCCCGTGACTGCACTGTAAAGTCTGCGGAGATTGCTGTAATCCGAATTCGGCTCCCTGGTCCATTCCATCAGGTTGGGCAGGATCCTCTGCAGGTTCCGGATCCCATAAGCGCTGGCTTTTACCGCATCGTCACCCACCTGCTCACTTTGGCTGCGGGGATCATCGGAATTGGATTCGATGCCGAACC
>CAMLEM010000153.1 GCA_946479005.1 uncultured Chitinophagaceae bacterium
GGAGCCGGGAGCGGCATCAATGACCCGCACGTGTATAACCCAACTGATGTTACCGCGCCCACGATCACGCTCAATACACCGGCTGCCAACCAGGTATATGTGTCCGGAAATACCATCAATGTGAGCGGAACGGTGTCAGATGACCTGGGACTTTACCGCGGCCAGATCCGTATCATCGATAACGCCAATGGAGTGGAGATGAAGCAGCAGGCATACGAGATCCACGGACTGAAAAGCTATAATTTTTCCCTGAACTACGTGGCCAACGTCAGCGCACCCAAAACCTATACTGTGTCTGTGTTTTTCGAGGATCACGGTTATAACCCGGGGAACAAGTCCGTGCAGGTGACCATCAATCCCTGATCAAAGTTTTTTTTGGATCCTGACCACATTTTCCCAGCTGCCTCCATTATAGACCTCTTTCATCCCGTTTGCTTTTAAAACTTTCAAAGCGTTGCCACTTCGGTGACCCGAAGCGCAAACCAATACAATCGGTCGCTCCATTCCTTTGATACGGGGAATGTTCACGGCGATCCTGTCCACGGGAATATTGACCGAACCGGGAACCTTGCCCCGGTCGAATTCGTTTGCAGTGCGGACATCGATCACTACCGCTCCTTTTTCCAGCGCTTTGCGAACAGAAGAATTTCCAAAGTTTAAGAAAGAGAAGATCCCCATTTTAATTTTTTTAAACAACCGGTTCTCCTTTCATTTTTCTTTCCCCGATCTGTTGCCTCCACATCGCGTAATACAATCCTTTTTCTTCGAGAAGCACATCGTGCGTTCCTGTTTCCACCACATCACCTTTCTCCAGCACATAGATCCTGTCGGCGTGCATAATGGTGGAAAGCCTGTGGGCGATGAGTATCGTGATCTGGTTTCCCTGCCTGGAAATATCCCGGATCGTGTCGGTGATCTCTTCTTCCGTGAGAGAGTCCAAAGCCGATGTGGCTTCATCAAATAATAAAAGCTTTGGTTTTCTCAACAGGGCCCTCGCAATGGAAAGTCTTTGCTTTTCGCCCCCGCTCAGTTTCAATCCTCCTTCACCGATCATTGTATCCAGTCCTTTTTCCGCCCTTAAAAGCAGGTTTTGCGCAGCGGCTTTGTTCAGTACATCAAACAGCTGGGCTTCGTCGGCTTCCGGGTTCACGAAATTGAGATTCTCCCGGATGGTACCTGAGAACAACTGGGTGTCCTGGGTCACGAAACCGATCTGGTTGCGGAGATCATCAAAATTGATCTCATTTTCATCGAGCCCATTGTAAAGGATCTTTCCCAACTGGGGCCGGTAAAGTCCCACAAGAAGTTTCATCAGCGTAGTTTTGCCTGAACCCGACGGTCCCACGAAAGCGATGGTCTCCCCGGTCCGTACCCTGAAACTGATATCATTGATTGCCCGGTGCGCTGCCGTTTGGTGTTTGAATCCGACGTGATCGAACTCGAGGGTTTGTATGCTGCCAAGGTGAGTGGGAGATGCCGGTTGAGGTTCCGGTTTTTTCTTCATCAGGTTCCCGAAATTTTCCAGGGAGGCCTGGGCTTCACGGTAGGTAAGGATAATATTCCCGATCTCCTGCAGGGGGCCGAAGACAAAGAAGGAAAAGATCTGCATCGTTACCAACTGTCCTGCATCCATTCGCCCGCGAAAGATCAACACAAGGAGGAGCAGCAGGATCACCTGCCGGAGAGTATTGACAAAGGTGCCCTGCACAAAGCTGATGCTCCGGATCCTTTTTACCTTGGTTAGCTCGAGACCGAGTATTTTGAATGTGTTTTTATTGAGGCGTGTTACCTCCTGATGGGTAAGCCCGAGGCTTTTCACCAATTCTATGTTCCTCAGGGATTCCGTGGTCGCGCCGGCCAGCGCCGTGGTTTGCCCAACGATCTTTTTCTGAATCGTTTTCACTTTTTTGCTCAGCAGGTTGGAGATAATGGTCAGCAGGAATATGCCTCCAAAATAAATAAAGGGAAGGCTCCAGTGAATGCTGGTGGCGTAAACCGCCACGAATATGATCCCTACGATCACTGGAAAAAGGACATTGATGAAAGAGGCGACGAATTTTTCAGTATCGATGCGCACTTTCGTGAGCACGCTCAGCGTTTCCCCGCTCCTTGCGTCCTCAAACTCCTGGTAAGGGAGCTTCATTGCGTGCTGCAGGCCCTCGGTGAATACCGTAGCGCCGAACTTCTGCGTGATCAGGTTGAGAAAATAGTCCTGGAAGGCTTTCGCGATCCGGCTGATCATTGCCACGGTGATGGAGGCAACCAGAAGCCAGACCACACCGTACAGCACATCAGGTTTCCCTGCGGAATTGGTGATCTCTGTTTTGGAAAAGAAATAATCTCCATTCGAAAGCTTATCCACGTGCTGGTGGTAATTGGCAAGGTTCACCAGCTTTCCAAAGATGATGGGATCGACCAGCGAGAAGCCGATGTTGATGGCGGCCAGGAATAGTACAAGTGCTACCAGCCATTTATATGGCCGCATGTATTTGAAAAGGATCTTCATTCGGGGAAAATTCCTGCTAAGTTGAGAAAAATTATCAAGAGTGGTAAGGGAACCTCAGCGAATATAGGATCGTACCGTACCCCCGGGGCCCGGATCATCGTGTAAAAAAATAACCGGCCAGCTGATAAAACTTTTCAGCAATTCTTTTGTTGCGGCGTGAGCCAGGAGATTATCGGCTATGTACTGGATCGGTGTTTGCATTTTTACCAGCTTCGCGGCTGCGGAAGCATTGATCGCATAAGCATAGGTATAATCGTGAAACCCCGCTTTTTTGAGATGCTCACTGTAAGGCCTGGCATAAAGGTTCCTGATCATCCGGTGATCCCATTTCAGGCTTCCGAACCGGTGTTTCAGGTGATAGATCATTTTTTTCAGCCCTGCACCCATCGGTTCAGTGCCGTTTTTGTCCCAACCCCACATCATTAATTCCCAGTCGGAAGGGAGCTCTTCAAGGATCTTCGGGATAAGGGGTAGGGCCTTTTCGTCGGGCACTGCATCATCTTCGAAAATGAGGATCCTCCCGTAGCCGTTGCGAAGCATATCCTCGTAGATCATCTTATGACTCCAGGAACAGGCGATCTCACCGTGCCGCATATCCTTTGAAAAACGATGGTGTTCGCGCGTTTTGGTCTCTGAATAAATATGATCCTTTTCCACCTGTTTGATGGTGAAGAGAGATTTATCTGCACCATAGAAAAATTCATAGTTCAGGCCCTGGAATCGGTTTTTGAATTTTTCACGGCGGGTGGTCGCGGGTTCTACGGATAACACATAGATCCTGTCGTAATATTCGTTGAGGATTTCAAACCAGGTTTGCATCGACGGGATGCAATAATAATCATTCCTTTCATTCTTTATTACCCGGCCCATCCTTCCCTGTCCAGGCTTCGGTAATTGATCGCCTCCGCCACGTGTTCAGGGCGGATGTTTTCGGAATGTGAAAGATCGGCAATTGTACGGGAAACTTTAAGGATGCGGTCATAAGCCCGGGCGGAGAGGTTCAGTCTTTCCATCGCCGTTTTCAAAAGCCCGGAGCAGGCCGCATCCAGCCTGCATACGTCTTTTAGCATCCGGCTGCTCATTTGTGCGTTGCAATAGATGCCTGGATTTGAATGAAAGCGTTTGGCCTGAAGTTCCCTCGCTTTGATCACCCGCTCCCTGATGAGTTTTGATCCTTCCGTGTTTCGTGTGGCAGAAAGTTCACTAAAGGCAACAGGGGTCACTTCCACGTGCAGGTCGATCCGGTCGAGAAGCGGACCGGAGATCTTGTTGAGATATTTCTGCACCGTTCCGGGAGGACAGGAACACTCGCGGTCGGGGTGATTGAAAAACCCGCAGGGACAGGGATTCATCGAGGCCATCAGCATAAAGGAGGCGGGGAAGTCAACAGCAACCCTGGCCCGTGAGATGGTCACTTTGCGTTCTTCCATCGGTTGCCGCATCACTTCCAGCACGGTCCGCTTGAATTCGGGAAGCTCGTCTAAAAACAAAACACCATTATGTGCCAGGGAGATCTCACCGGGCTGCGGGATCCCACCGCCGCCAACCAACGCCACATCACTGATGGTGTGATGGGGCGAGCGAAAAGGCCTTCTTGCGATCAGCGTCGAATGATCCGGTAGTTTACCGGCGACAGAATGGATCTTTGTGGTTTCGAGCGCTTCCTGGAGTGAAAGGGGTGGGAGGATGGTAGGAAGCCTTTTTGCGAGCATTGTTTTACCTGCGCCCGGCGGGCCGATCAGGATGGCGTTATGACCTCCTGCCGCCGCAATCTCCAGGGCCCTTTTGATGTTTTCCTGGCCTTTCACATCGGAGAAATCGATCTCGAAATCGTACTGCGAGCTGAAGAATTCTTCTCGTGTATTGATCACAACCGGAGTTAGCCCTTTTTCTCCCTGCCTGAAGAACCGGATCACATCATTGATATGTTCCACCCCCAGCACGAGTATGTTATTTACCAGCCCAGCTTCACGGGCATTGGTGGCGGGAAGGATGACGCCTTTAAATCCTTCTTTCCTCGCCTGTATCGCAATGGGTAGCGCCCCTTTTATAGGCCGGATCGCGCCATCGAGCGAGAGTTCTCCCATTATAACATATTTACCAACGGCGTCAGCGGGTTCCAGCTGTTGTGATGCGCCCAGGATCCCGATCGCGATGGGAAGATCGAATGCCGTTCCGCTCTTTCTGATGTCGGCAGGTGCCAGGTTCACCACGTATTTGGTTCGCGGCATCTTGAAACCCTGTGTCTTGAATGTGCTTTCGACCCGCTGCATGCTTTCTTTCACCGCGCTGTCAGGCAAGCCCACGATCTGCGAATCCTTCCCTGAAGGAAGGTTGATCACCTCGATGGTAATGGTAGTCGCTTCAACGCCGTACACCGCGCTCCCGAATGTCTTTACCAGCATTCCTGAAAGATAGGATCAGCGGGTCCCGGCTCATTGTGAAAAATAACAGGATTTGTAAAGAAAAAAACGGGGTCGAAGATGTGTTTGAACAGCAGGATCACATCTTTTCGAACAATAACACGGTGTTAGGGTCTACAACCAGGTCCTGCGGCCT
>CAMLEM010000154.1 GCA_946479005.1 uncultured Chitinophagaceae bacterium
ATCTCCCAGATGTAAACACCGGGATTCAGGCTGATCTCCTTCCGTATCGTCCCGGCCTGCAGCCTGAAATTCTCTGTGGCTACCCTTCTGCCGGACATATCAAATACATTGAGTTGGAAGTTGCCCGTAACGGAGTTCTGGATCTGTAGTATCATACGGTTTGCAGTACCCGACAGGCTCTTTACATCAAAATCCTTGATCAGCATATTCTCCACTCTCCTTATGCCCAGGTATTGCCTGTTACCATCGATATCCACCTGCACCAGCCGGTAATAGCTGATCCCCGCAAGCGGTACCTGATCGATGAACTGGTAATCTCTTTCGAAAGAGCTGTTACCCGCACCGTTCACCGTGCCGATGGGCTCAAAACTGGTTGCATTGGAAGATCTTTCAATGATATACTCGCGGTTATTGGTTTCAGTAGCGGTCTTCCAGGTCACATACACCTTTCCATCCAGGAAACGCGCTTCATAATTCAGTAATGACACGGGAAGGGTTCCATTGGTGGTCACACTGAACTGGTCGGTGACACAACCGTAAGCGTCCGTTACAGAATACAGGGTATTGCTGTTATTGGGCGGGGTTACATTCACCTGCCTTGAAGTGCCGCCAGTGCTCCAGCTATAGGAGGCTGCAGGCCAGGATGCGGTGAGCTGTTGAGACGAACCGTTTGTAATGTTGTAATTCGTGATCTTATTGACATCCTTCATAATGGTGAACTGGTCGAATACACTTCCATCTCTCCTCAGCATCTTGGCATCTAGCCGGTTGTCTTCCACTTCAAAATAGAAGATGCCGGCATCGTTCACCGCGTAGGGCATCGCATAGGCACCAAAATTGGTATTCGTTCCGCCACTGGCACCCACTGAACCCGATACCACATACACGGTACCGTGATTGGCAGGTGTGCTATTGTACACATAAGGGCAGGAGCTCGCATTGGTATAACGTGCGCTGGATGTACTCACTGCGTGTGTTGCCGCCGAGAAGGAGGTCCAGCTTCCCGTGAAATTCCGCAGCAGGTAGCCTCTCTCGTAAGCGTGGCTATGCCCGCAAATGATCAGGTCCACACCCCTGGTTTCCAAAAAGGTGATAAAGTTCTGGCGGATGGCGATGAGATCGGACTCGGTATCCGAGTTATGACTGGATTTCGTGTAGGGCGGGTGATGCCAGTAAGCAATGGTCCACTTTTTTGTATTAGCGGCCAGGTCGGCGGTAAGCCAGGTTTTCAACGAGCTGGAACCGGCGCTCTGCATATCCGTACCATCTCCTTCAATACCATAAGAATCCAGGGAAAGGAAATGGATATTCCCGATGTCGTAAGAGTAATAATTCTGCTTTCCTGAAGCAACGCCTCCACTCTCGCCGTTCATTGGCGTTGTAAAATTGTTGTGATAGGCCATTGAGCGGGATGATTTATTGCCGGAATTATTACCATAGTCGTGGTTACCCGGAGAAGGATACATCTTATGGTTCTTCATAATGTTCGCTCCATAGATGCCAAAGAAATTTGCAGTGTACTCCGCGTCCGTTCCTGTTGAGTAGGCATTATCACCCATCAGGATCCAGGCATCAGGCGCATCAATTCCATTTGCTGTTAAATATGACAAATAGTTGCTGAGATTATCATCCTGGTAGGCCGCATTCCCCCTGCCGCAGTCGCCGAAGGCAGTGATACGGATCTTACGGGTCGTATTCGCGGGTGGATTTGTACGGAAGAAATTATCCGTACCTGCCTGCAATACAGTGCCATCCGTTACACCTATCTCATAAAAATATTTTGTATCAGCGGTCAGACCGGTCACGCGCACGATATGTTCCGTGGTGGGACAGGTTTCTGAAGCCGAAGCGACAGTATATGAACCGTGCGCCGTTCCAACGCGAACTCGGCCCAGGCTTGCTACATTGGTTCTCCACCTGAAAGTGATCGCAGTTTCGCCTGCCACCTGGAGATAAGGCCCCCTGGAAAGGGTGGGAGTTCCTGAACCGGTGGTTCCGAATAATTCCATATCAAATGAGAGGTCTGAGCTGGCACCGTCACTCTGGTGCATCTCCACGGCGATCGTGTTATTACCTTCCAGGAAAACACAACGCGAAAGGGAAAAAGTCACGGGTGTGGTTTCTCCTGAGCCGCTGATCGCCGAAGAGGCGGGTGTGGTGTGCGTGATGGTTCCTGCAGGCAGGTTATCCCTGATCACCTCTACTCCATTTATATATACAACCACTCCATCATCACGGATGAGGTTCAGCGTAAAATTGTTGATGCTGGCAAGCCCCGTGATATTGACAACCTTCCGGAAATAGGTGGTCATATACTTATTATTGGCATCGGGGCCAAAGCTCACCGTAGTGGCAGGGCCATCTGCATATCCTAATTCGGCAGGTCCGGAGCTCCAGGTGGCATCATTGAAAGCGACCGTCTCCCAGTTGGCGGGACGGGTGTTGTTATCACGGTATTTCCAGGTATCGCCAAAAGAGATCAGGCTCACCGGGGCATTGTTGGCCAAAAGCTCAAGATCAAAAGTGAGGTCAGTGCTGTTTGCAGCATTCTGGTGTATCTCAACAGCTATGGTATTGTTGCCTGCTGCAAAAAAACCGGTTGACAAACTCACCGTTTGTGGAGTGGAACCATCGTCTGAAGCGCCGGAGCTGGCCAGGGTACCGTGTGCAATGGCCCCGCCGGGCATATTGTTCCGATACCTTTCGGTGCCATTGATATAAACGACTACGCCGTCGTCCCTTCTAACATTCAAAGTGAAACTGGCATAAGTTCCGGGAGCAGGAATGGATACCACGGTACGGAAATAAGTTGTGATGTACTTGTTATTGGCATCTGGTCCGTAGCTTACAGTTGTGGCTGGACCATCTCCGTATCCCAGTTCAGCAGCACCAGAGTTCCAGGAGGCATCGTTGAAGCCCACTGTATTCCAGTTTGCAGGACGGGTGTTGTTGTCGAGGTACTTCCAGGTATGACCGTAAGGAATGATGGTGGTTTGAGAAAAAGCGGTTACGGAAATGGCAAGCAGAATACAGCAAGCCAGGGCCTTCTCAAAGGTGGATTTCTTTTGCATGAGGTTAGGATGTTGGTTTTTTCTATATTGGATTTCGAACGCTAAAAATTGTAATAAAACTTTCTACCAGCAAGGGGTTCTTACTCTATTTTTCTAGGAAGAATCTTAATAAATATTAAGTAGAAATACTCAAAGCCCTAAAATCGAATGCAGATGAGAGCTTTAACGGGACGGTACCTGTTCACTGACACAAACCCCCTGGGGAATTTCCCTCGTAAAACTACCCTCGTGATCGGTATTTTATTCATACTAACGGTGGCGTTTAACCGTCAGTCAGCGGTAGAAAATGTACCGGTACGGGTCGCACGATATTACCTGTTCAGCCTCGAAAAACTTCGGTCCGACCTGGATTCCCTGGTGAGTCTTGCGGATAAAAAGGCCTCGCTTCCTGCATTGAAAAAACAATTTCACGTGGCGAGACATTCCTTTAAAAAGATCGCCATCCTTGTAGAATATTTTAATCCCGCGGAGAACCGGCTGCTCAACCGGCCGGCCATTGATGCGCTTCACCCCGGTGCCGTTGACAAACTAATGAGCCCTTCCGGGTTTCAGTTTATCGAACAAGAGCTCTTCGGGGATTTCAATTTAGAAAGCCACACCAGGACCTCCTCGCTGGGCAACGCGATGATCAAAACGATCGGGGATCTTTCCGACCAGCAGGACCTGGTAATGAAATTTCGAGAAGAGCTGGTGTGGGATGCGATGCGGGCATCCATATTACAGCTGGTGACAACCGGGATCGCAGGATTCGACTCTCCCATAGCCCAGGCATCCATCCCGGAAACCTGCGCAAGCCTCGAGGGGCTTTGTGAACTCCTCGATCTTTTCGATGAACGTGTAAAAAAGGAAGACATTGACCTGGTAAGATCCAGGATCCAGGCAGCGGCTGATTTTCTCGCCGGGGCGAAAAACTTCACAGCATTCGATCGCCTGGAATTTATCCGGTCGCTGGCCGATCCCCTTTATAAAAGCATCGTGCTGGCCAGGAAACAAAATAACATCCGCTATCCTCCCGGCAGCAGCGGCATCAATTTCAACGCGGAAAGCATTTTCATTGACAGTTTTTTCAAGATGAATTTTTATGGCCCGGCTGAAGACTACGGGGTGACCACAGAAAGAATTCGCCTGGGCAAAAAACTTTTCGGCGACCCCATACTCTCGGGGGAAAGGAACCGGACCTGCGCCACCTGCCACGACCCTGCAAAAGGATTCTCCGATGGACTGAAAACATCAATTGCCATTGACAATAAAACTCCCCTGCTACGCAATTCCCCCACCCTCTGGAATGCGGGCCTGCAAACAAAACAATTCTGGGACAGCCGTGTGGATATCCTGGAAAGTCAATTGGGGGAGGTGGTTCACAATCTCCAGGAAATGCAGGGATCACTCGGCAACAGCGTGAATGACCTGAAAGCTTCACCCGAATATGTCCGCCTTTTCAATGAAGCCTATTCTTCGGAGAAAAACCCGGTAAACCGTTTCACAATAGCAAATGCCATCGCTTCATATATACGGTCGCTCCGTTCCCTGGACTCCAAATTCGACAGGTACATCAGCGGCCGCTCCAATGAATATTCAGCTTCTGAAAAAAACGGGTTTAATCTCTTTATGGGGAAGGCAAAATGCGGGACCTGTCATTTCCTCCCCCTGTTCAACGGCGTTATTCCTCCCCTTTTCACCGAAACAGAATCGGAAGTCCTTGGCGTTCCCTCAACGAAGAATAAAAAAAATGCGGAGCTGGACAGCGACAGGGGCAAGTATAATTTCACAAAGGCGGAGATCCATCGCTTTGCATTCAAGACGCCGGGTTTGCGGAACATCGAACTCAGCGCTCCCTATATGCATAACGGGGTTTACACCACCCTGGAAGAAGTCATCGATTTTTATAACGATGGCGGCGGCGCAGGTCTCGGGATCGCCCCTCCCAATCAAACCCTTCCGCCTGAAAAACTGAAACTTTCAAAGAAAGAAAAAAGAGAACTCATTGATT
>CAMLEM010000155.1 GCA_946479005.1 uncultured Chitinophagaceae bacterium
TGATCGTGATACAGGGGATGGACGCGGCGGGCAAAGACGGTTTGATCCGTGATGTTCTGTCTTTTAATCCACAGGGGATCAGTGTTCAATCCTTTAAAGTTCCCACCGAAAAAGAGCTCTCTCACGATTTTTTATGGAGGATCCACCGCCACACCCCCGCAAAAAGAATGATCCAGGTATTCAACCGCTCGCATTATGAGGATATTATTGTCACCCGGGTGCACGGGATCATTGATGATGAAACCGCATTTAAAAGAATGAAGGCCATCAATGATTTCGAAAGGCTGCTGAGGGACCACAACAACACCCATATCCTGAAATTTTATCTTCACGTATCAGAAAAAGAGCAGGCGGAAAGGCTGAAAGAGAGGATCGAGGATCCCACGAAAATGTGGAAATACAATGAGAAAGACCTGAAAGAGGCGGCAAGGCGACAGGAGTATATCAGGGTGTATGAAGAATGTTTTGAAAATTGCAACGACCCCGAATGGATCATTGTGCCTTCCGACCAGAACTGGTATAAGGAGTACCTGGTGGCCCGGGCGATCCGCGACATGCTGGTAGGCCTGGATATGAAATACCCCGGGATCAAAAAATGATCATTATTCAATAAACTAAAACCACACAATTATGGGAATGCTAAAAGAATTTCGGGAGTTCGCCCTTCGCGGGAACGTGATCGACCTGGCGGTGGCGGTCATCATCGGTGGCGCCTTTGGGGCCATCGTAACGGCGCTCACTGATAAGATCCTGATGCCGGTCATTGGCAGTTTTATCGGTAAGAGTTTTGAGTCCCTTACCGCGGAAGTGAACGGGGTCAGTATCCAGTATGGAGCCTTCATCCAGGCCATCATTAATTTCATCCTGATCGCCTTCTTTGTTTTCCTGATGGTAAAAGCGATGAACAGCCTTAAAAAGAAAGAGGCTCCCGCAGCTGCGGTGACCCCGGAGGAGATCATCCTGTTAAGGGAGATCCGGGATTCTTTAAGGAAATGATGGGGATAAAATATGCAGGGATTGACGCCCCGCATCCTTTATTTTGCAAGACTTAAAAACAGCCTAGTGAGCCACGGATCATACCAGATAAAGCTACCCCAGTTTGAAGGGCCTTTCGACCTCCTGCTTTTCTTCATAGAAAGGGATGAGCTGGACATTTATAACATTCCGATCACGAAGATCATCAATGATTTTCTTTCCTATATCCACGAATCCGGGGAATTGAATATCGAGCTCAGCAGCGAGTTCATCCTTTTCATTTCAACGCTGATGCGCATCAAGGCCAAAATGCTCCTCCCCCGGAAAGAGGTGGATGCGGATGGCAACGAGGTGGATCCGCGGCAGGAGCTGATCAACAAGATCCTGGAGTACAAGCGGTTCAAGGAGGCTTCGGCGCAGATGGCGGAACTGGAAGCGACCCGGATGCTGATGGTGAAAAGAGGGAATATCCAGGATGAGCTCGCAAGGATCGGCGAGGAGTCGGGGGAGGGAACGGAGATCCAGCAGATCACGCTGTTCAAGCTGATGCGCGCCTTTGAAAAGGCGATGCAGAAATACAGTGATCGCATCAACCGACCGGTACATACGGTAACGCAGTACAATTATACGATGGAGGCCAGCCGCGACAGGATGCTGAACCTGGCCCGGGAAGAAAGGACCCTGGTTTTTGAACGGATCTTCGAGGAAGCGGAGAACAGGGTGCACGCCATTTTTCTTTTCCTTTCATTGCTTGAACTGGTCCAGCAAAAATTCCTCAAGATCATCGTGGGAGAAGGGAAGAACAATTTCATCATTGAATACAATGAGCCCGAGAACCGGATCGCGGAGCTGGAGGGTTCAGATCAACCTTTAAATTGAATCAAATGAAAAGTAACGCAACAGCCAACTGGAAAGGCACAGGTAAGGAAGGAATGGGAACCGTTTCCTCAAAATCAGGAGTATTGTCGAATACAAAGTATGATTACAAGAGCCGCTTTGAGGGCGGAGAATATACCAATCCCGAAGAACTGGTGGCTGCCGCGCACGCGGGCTGTTTTTCGATGAAGCTGAGCTTTGTATTGGGCGCCGCGGGATTTACGCCAGATAATATTGAAACCACCTGTACCATTACACTCGAAAGTGGTGCCGTGACCTCCTCTCATCTTGTAGTAAAAGCATCCGTCCCCGGTATCGATGAAGCGAAATTCCTGGAATGTGCCAATGAGGCCAAGACGGGTTGCCCCATCAGCAAATTGCTGAATACGAATATTACGATGGAAGCGAGTTTGGGGTAGGAACAGCGCAACGAAACAGCCCTTACGTCTTCTCTGCTATTTTTTGAGCAAAGCGAGGGCTGTTCCTTTGGGACTCTCCTGTATATTGGAATTGAACGAAGGCTATTCATTGCTCTTTGCTTTTTGTGAGAATAAAATCCCTGCGCAGGGCATAATAAGTGTCGTCGTATGCGTCCGCGCCCGCGGGTGCGATCCCCACAATTACCCGTTTGCTGATTGGCTTCGATCCCGCCGCGACCACCTGAAGTTGGTATACCCCTGGTTTTAGGCGGGTAAAAAAATAAAACCCACGATTATCGGTCTTCACGGAGTCTGCTTTCTTCGAAGCCGAGTCTATCGCTATCACCAGTGTTCCGGTCAGCGCCCGCTCATCCGGGTCCCGGACAGTTCCTTCCACCTGGCAAAAACCCCGGGCCGCCAGTGTAAGAAGGATTCCAACTGTGATAAATACTATTTTCATCAGTTACTTCATTTTGATGTGTGCCATACAGTTTCCTCTTCCGGGATCGGCATCGCCAAAATATTTTCCTCCCGTATTCATCCCGGTTCCTGCTATGGAGGTGCAAAGTCGTTTTCCCAGCGCGGTCAGCGCGGTTGAAACCATAAAGTATTCATTGGCGTTCCTGTGATCGTGAAGGGCCCATTCGAAACAGGGATAATAAGCCATAAAACAGGTTAGATCGCCGCTTTCCTGGGTCCCGCGTTTGCCAACACTACCTGCAATGGTCCAGGGAAGGGAAACAACCTGACCGTTCTCGTCCCTTACGATGTATGGCGGCGTATGGTTTTTTACGGCTTCCACATTTCGCGGCACAGGTTTCGAAGGACCGTGATGCGGTATGAACACGCCGTGCCCCAATTCGTGCGCGATCACCTGTCCCCAGTATTCATCCTGTGAAAATGGCAATGTTGCATTCACTGACCGGTAATTTCGCTGGTGTTCCCGGAATCCGGAGCCTACCTGCGCTGTATCGATCACAATCTTTTCGATCAATTCAGGGATATTCGGACTGCCGTATGCTTTTCCCGCCACGTTTCGGAGATTTCCCTCCGGATCATATTCCCGGATGACATCTATTTTTAAATACAGGGCATATTGCCTGTGTTCATTGGCGTAGCCGGCGTTATTGTTCAATTGTTTGTCATCGGGCAATTCTTCAGGAATGAATTTGATGGTATCAATCCGTGACGCGTTTGAAAACAGTCCAATGCCAAAATCGAACACTTTGTAATCAGAAATGGTTGCTTTCAAACCCAATTCCTTCTTCAGTGGGTTCAGCTTTTTGTAGTTCCCACCGGCAATCACACCCCGGTATTCTTCATACGTTGTCAGTCCATCTCCCTTATGGCCCTGTCCCGGAATGGTTTCGTGATCGGCTGTATCATTTAAAGATCCATATTGCGCCAGCCAGGCGGTGGCAATTTTCGAGTCCGGGCTTCTTTTTGGAATGGGTATCTGCTCTACACCAGTAGGCGTGAGAAGTTTTCCCTTCACCCGGAAACCACCTTCAAGTATGGCTTCTACAGTCAGGGTGGTCCAGGCGCCACCATCATAGCAGCCGATCGTTGCCGTACCAGTTTTCCCGTCGGGCGAGTTCACTTCGATGGACTGATCGGCTTCGATGCTTTCTCCAATCCGGTGAGGAAGAAAGCGAAGGTCTGGAAGCTGCTGCAGCGGGGGTCCACGGGCATATTGAGTGTGGTGCCTGATTCGCTGGAAGTGTTTTCCAGTTTCAATTCAAATCTCGCCACTTTAAAAGGGGAATTGCCTCCATTCCTGCTCTGCAGTTTCATATTGATATCGATCACGGTGCCTTTTCGCAGTTCATCGGCTGTTGCCCTGGGCCACCAGTTATTATAGTTATCGGGTGTAACGATCAATACTGCATCCAGGGGACCCTGGATCAGGCTCCAGCTAACGGTGGTGGTGACCTTATCGGTGGGGGTGATATTACTCACCCGGGTTTGTGAGCCGGTGAGCAGGTTTAAATTCTGATCCGGCTGATAGGGCTGATCTTCGGGCAGCACATCCTGGGAATGCATTTCGTGTGGTTCGGGGAACTCACAGAGTGAGCCGATCTGGCGGCAGGTGAATGCTGGTGAGATGGAGTGGACGCGGTAAGTGCGGCCGCTCCGGTCGAAACTCACTTCATAAAGTTGGGCTTTCCCAACGCCATAGCACTGCTCCTTGCAAACCTCCTGCCCGTTAATTCTCATCACCGAAGTTTTTCTCACGATCCCCTGCGCCTGGTTATTGGTGATGGTGATGTCGATCCAGAGATCGGATTCTCCCAATGCCCCTTCCAGTTTAGTATGGGATGACATCGTACCGCTCCATTTACCGGTGATGTTCTGGGCGTTCGCGTAAAATGTCAGCAGGTAAAACCCGAGGGAAAGGATCCCGCACAATAGTCTGGCAGAATGGCTGGTCGTGTACATCGCCTAAACTTCATTAAAGTTTCAGGCAGGATTAGTAGAAGGTTGACAGGGACGAAAGAGTATAAAAGGTAAAGCATTTTTGGGAGTGTGGGAATACGTATTCCACACCCCGCCAGCGGCAGGGCGAGGAATCTTTACCCTTTCCCCAACCAGGCCCATTTCTCTGACTGCTCCACCCTTGCCTTATACTTTACTTTATTGATTCTCAATCAAATACCGAAACAAAAACAATAATCTACTGATTTACCTCTGACTAAAAGTCAGAAATAACTCAGAGATCAATCAGATTTTAGTCAG
>CAMLEM010000156.1 GCA_946479005.1 uncultured Chitinophagaceae bacterium
GCCGCGATCTGGGAATTGATGAAATATTCACCATTCACGATATTATGCGCGCGGAGATATTCCAGGGCTTCAAAGAATTCCTCCTCCCAGGCTGTAATGTCTTCCTGGAAATTAAAATTATCCAGCAAACGCTGGTGTTTCAACCGAAGCTTGATGTATTGGGTGGTGAAATTCTTGTCCAGCAGGTCACCCACCCGAAGACCGTTCCGGCCGGTCTTATCCATATAGGTCGGACTGATCCCCTTGAGCGTGGAACCTATCTTTTGTTGTCCTTTTGACAATTCCGCTGCCCGGTCAAGGGCCCTGTGTGTGGGTAGGATGAGATGGGTCCTTTCAGAAATGAAGAGATTCTTTTTTAAGCTGACTCCGAATGAGGCTACTGTATCACATTCTTTTTTAAGTGTTACGGGATCAAGCACCACCCCGTTTCCGATCAGGTTGATGGTATTTTCGTGAAACACGCCGGAAGGGATCTGGTGGAGAACGATCTTCTTATCGTCCACGTACAGCGTATGGCCCGCATTCGGACCGCCCTGGAAACGGGCTATGAGGTCATAATCCCGTGCAAAAAAATCAACGATCTTTCCTTTGCCTTCATCGCCCCACTGCAGGCCTAAAATAACATCAACCATTACTGAATATTTCAGGCGGAAAGGTAGTCAAGATTTCCTTTATCGGATGAGGGTGACGGTGCCTTTCTTGGTGATCACCTGGCCGGCATCTGTTACAGCTTCTGCCATCCAAACATATACACCTGAGGGCTGTGCCCTGCCGCTGAAAGTTCCGTCCCAGCCATCGTGCAGCCTGGTACTGGAGAACAACATCTGGCCCCACCGGTTGAAGACCCGGAAATAATTCAGCTTTTTTATCCCTACGGGGAAAGGCGTGAATCTATCGTTCAGTCCGTCCCCATTGGGACTAAAGCCCGAAACAACGTAGATCTCGGGACCTTTATAAGACCGAACACGCACATAACCTTCCCCTTTGCAGCCGGCGATGGTGGAAGTGATGACCTGGTAGGTCACATCATCTCCAATGGCGCCAACTGTCACATCGGGATTTTTGATATTGGCGTCGCTCAATCCAAAAACGGGTGACCAGCTATAATTGATCACATCGGAATCATTGGGCACGGCCAGCAAATGAAAGATCTCGCCCGGGTAACCAATGCTGTCGAAAGGATAAGTGGTCACTTTGATCGGTGGCGTTACATCCAGGACCATTGAGTCCGTGGTCAGCGAAGGGCAGCCATTTATATCAGACAGGATCGAGAGCACATAAGTGACATTTCTAATTGGCGTGGAAACAGGGTCCGCGATATCGGGATCATCGAGCCAGGTATCGGGCGACCAGGAATAAACCGTTCCACCTGAGCCCTGCAACTGGTGTGTTTGTCCATAACAAATGAAACCATCCGGTCCGGCGTTCGGTATCGGTGCGGCATTCACATTCACCATCATTGTATCTTCCTGCACACATACTCCGCGGGTGACCTTTACAATGTATTCCGTGGTTACGGTGGGACTGGCCACCGGGTTGGCTACCGATGCATTACTCAATCCCGAGGCTGGCGACCAGTCGAACTGCAGGCCATTTGAACTTACCTGCAACTGCACGGAACTGCCTTCGCAAATGGTCTCATCGGTTTGCGGAGTTACGGTCAGGTCGTTCGTTAATCCCACAACTACGGGGATCGTAGTGGTACAGCCATTATTGTCTTTGACGGTTACCGTATAATTCCCAGGTACCACATTAAACACATTGGAGGCCTGGAAATTCGTTCCATCGATGGAATACTGGTAGGCGGCGGTTCCACCGCTTGCATTAATGGTGATGGAGCCGTCATTACCGCCATTGCAGGTGCCGTTGGAAGTATTGGAACCCGCTGTGAGCGTTGAGGGTTCGCCGATCGTTACCGGTACCTGGGCAGGACAGCCTTCTGATGACCGGATGTTGACAGTGTATGATCCGGCGCTTAAGCCCGTAAAAATATTTGAAGACTGCCAGTTGGTACCATCCAGTGAATATTCAAACGGTGCGGCGCCTGCTGTCGGAGAGCCCATTGTGATCGTACCTGTGGCAGTACCATTACAAAGGGCATCTGTCTTGGTATAGCTGGCAGTCACCGGCGGCCCCGCCAGCACATCCACGATGGTGGAGTACACACATCCATTGGCATCGGCGATGGTTACGGTATGCGGACCAGATGTCAAATTGCTGAAGGTATAAGGTGAAGGACCTGCTATTGGCGCACCGCCATCTATCGACCAGCTCAGTGGTGGAGTTCCTGAAGTGGCGGTCACGGTGATGGAACCATTAGCGGCTCCGTCGCAGGAGGTTGCCTGGTTACTTGTGGTTGCATTGATACCATTCGCCCTGGTGACCCTTACCGTGTCCACCCCAAAAATCTCCGTGGCGGGATTATCGATCTTGCTGTAAACAGAACGTATGATATAAGTGGTAAGCCCCGCTGCAGGAACGCAGGTATTGGGGAATGAGGCTTCCAGGGAGCCTGTGCCTGTTGGAACTACCGTACCTGTTGACAGGATATTACCAGCAAGGTCGCAAAGTTCAACTCTCTTAAAAAGTGAAGGACCCCCGCTGGGAACAAAACGCCAGCTTTCATTCATATTGATACTTCCCCAGGGAGAATTTGTCGCTGCCCGGCCAGGTGCCATCACCGCCTGAGTTTGAGTAAAATCCTGGATACCTATCATCGCTGTTCCGGGTGAATTCCAGGAGCTGCAGGTCTGTTTGCTAAAAACGATGACCTCGATGATTCCTGTAGATTCATAGAGGACTATTTGGTGTGTGTTTTCGATCAAACTGGTGCAGGAAAACAAAGGCACTTTATAAAAACTCAGGACCCAGCGACGGTGTGGTGCTGACCCCACGGTCTGGTACTGTATCCTTTGGGTTGGAGAAGTGCTCCCGCCCGGTAAAAGATCATGCATAGGTCCCATCACCAGCGCGCGATCATAAAAGGTACTCGGCAAGTCCACCGGGCCCCCATTCACCATATCCCAATGAGCAAAGGAGTTGGCATAGGAGATGTCAAAACTTAAGAAGCCATTGGTTGTAGCTACCAGTTGTGTATAGTTTGAACCGAAGAAATGAAAGGGGAATCCAATATTTATCGGCGCGGCGCTGTAGCGATCATCCACGGTCAGATTAGAGGGGGTTCCTCCCGGGTCATTCGGAGCCACGTACACCGGTACGCAACCTACCGTTGGACTTGTAGGATTTACGGTATATCCAGAGCCAATGGAGTGGATGTCGGGAATGATTCCCTTCAGGGTGAAGCAAACCGGGTCACAGCCAGGGATGATCGTATCCCGGGCACAGGTAAAGGAAAAGCCTCCCTGGGCATTTGCACTTCCTGTTGGGGTAAAATAAATTATTACAGCCGCGAGCGTGCTGAAAAGATAAAAACGCATATTTAATGTTGGTGTGTTGGTCCTTAACCGGGCAAAAGATAGGAAAAATCGACTAAATCAGGAAGGAAGATCCTCCATATCGTATCTCTCTACAGACTCGATCCCGCCTAACTCGTGAAGCCTCTGCACAAGATTGTCCAATTCTTCCTTATCGTGCACATAGAGCCGGATATTTCCCTCGAAAAGACCCTGCCGGGCCTCGATGGTCAAAGCCGCGATATTGATCTTCAATTCACCCGAGATCAGGTTGGTGATCTTGTTTACCACGCCCACATCATCCATTCCCACGATCTTGATCCCGGTTAAGAATGAGATCTCCTTGTTCTTCGCCCATTTCGTTTTTACCACGCGATGGCCGTAATTGGCCAGTAATTTCGCTGCATTGGGGCAATTGGTCCGATGAATGGTAAGTCCCTTACCCGTGGTAACAAATCCAAAGACGTCGTCGCCGGGGATGGGCTTGCAGCAATTGGCCAGGTTATACACGATCCGGTCGCTGCTTTCACCGAAAATAATTAGCTCTGTGTCCCTTCTCGCCATCACCTGGTGATGGGGAAGGATATCGTGCTTCTCGCCTTGTTGCTTCACTGGTTTCGGCGCTTCGATCCTGTCCCCCACCACCTTAAAATCTTTTAATTCCTTCAGGTCGATATTCTTCACCGCTACCTGGTAAAAGAGATCCAGATGAGAAGGAAGCTTGTAATACTGAACCAGCTCATCGATGTTATGCTGTGAGAAGGAAGAACCCACTCCTTCCAGCTTTCTCTGCACCGTATATTTCCCTTCATCCGCCACTTTTCTTTTTTCTTCTTTCAGCGAATCGCGGATCCTGCCCTTGGCTTTCGAGGTAACAACAAATCCCAGCCAGTCTTCCGATGCTTTTTGCTTGTTGCTGGTGATGATCTCCACCTGGTCGCCACTATGGAGCTTATGGCTGATGGGTACCAGCTTATGATTCACCTTGGCCCCTATCGTTTTCACGCCAATGGCGCTGTGGATAGCGAAAGCGAAATCCAGCGCCGTGGAACCTACGGGAAGCATCTTCACATCTCCCTTGGGCGTGTACACATAGATCTCTTCCGCAAGAAAACTGGTTTTGAAATCCTGTAAGAAATCAATGCTGTCTGTTTCCTGGTTACTGATCACTTCCCGGATCTGCTGGAACCATTTATCAAAACGGCTCTCATCTGCCGCTCCCTCTTTGTATTTCCAGTGGGCAGCGAGCCCCTTTTCGGCGATCTCGTTCAATCTTTTGGTGCGTATCTGAACCTCCACCCATTTTCCCTGCGGGCCCATCACTGTTGTGTGCAAAGCCTCGTATCCATTGCTTTTGGGGTTGCTCAGCCAGTCGCGCAGCCTTTCGGGGGAAGGTGAATATTCATCGGTGATCAGCGAATAAACCTTCCAGCAGTCTTCTTTTTCCCTGTCCAACGGCGAATCCAGTATCACGCGAATGGCAAAGAGATCATAGACCTCGCTGAACTCCACTCCTTTTTTCTTCATCTTGTTCCAGATGGAGTGGATGCTCTTGGGCCGGCCATAG
>CAMLEM010000157.1 GCA_946479005.1 uncultured Chitinophagaceae bacterium
GCCGATCACGAAGATCGCGATGAATCCGAGGCAGCCGCCTCCCCATTTCCACCCGGCATAGCCGGCGATCAAAGTCCTTAACCAGTTCCTCATTGATTTGAATTATGTGAAAACTTCTCTTTAGCCACCAGTAGCGTGTGACGCGGGAAGAAATACAAGAATTATGCTAAGAAACACCCCTTACTGGCACGGGGGTTGGATTCTCATCCATAAAAGGAAAATGAAGATCGTTGTAAAGAGCACCCGCAGAACCACCCAACCGGCAGACAAAAAACGGAGGAAATGCCTGAGAAAGTTTCTCTATTATTTCCCGGGAGGATATGAAGGAGAAAAATATTTGTCTTGGGAAAGAGAGTATAAATGGAATGCCCACCTCGCCTGGGTTGAGAACCTGAACAAAAAAGAGTTCCGGCGGCTATTGGAGGCTGAAGAATACCACGAGATCGCCCGCCGCGCCACCTGGATAGAATCACGGACCAACCTGCTTTTTTCTTTTGAAAAAATGGCGCTTCGCGATGCAGTCAGGCCGCCCCTGGGAGCCAAGGCATTTGCAGAAGGATTGTTTGACCTTGTTTACGGAAGGAAACAACTGAAAGCGAGATTTGAGGCATTTACGGAGGTGCTTCGTGATCTTCCCCGAAAACAGACCCGTGTGCTCACCTGGCCCCTTCAAACCGTGTTTGGTTTCATTGCTGAACCCGGAGAGCATATTTTTCTAAAGCCCAGGGTGACGCAGGCGGCCGCCGAAAAATATGGGGTGGATTTTAAATACCGGTCAGCTCCTAACTGGGAAACCTATCAAAGCCTGCTGGATTTTGCAGAAATGGTAAGGAAAGATACAGCCTGGTTAAAACCCAGGGATATGATCGATCTGCAGTCCTTCATCTGGGTAATGGGTTCGGAAGAATACCCGGATTGAACAGGATTTTAAGATTTACTTGTGAGCATCGGACCTGTCCTTACAGGAACTTTGCAGCATCTAAAGATAAAATAAGTCATCAATGAAAAAATTCCTTTTACTCGCTGCCGTATTCATTTCCGTAAATGCGATGGCCCAGTCCGATACCACTACCGTTGAACAATACGCCAGGATGGAAGCTACCGGCAGGTTATTTTCCACCAAGGTCACGATCGATATCGATTTTGGTGAAGAACGCAGTCTTTGGTCAGACAACCGCCTGCGCGACGCAGAGACCGGTAAGCTGAAAAAATTCAATTCCATTGTGGATGCCCTCAACTATATGGGGGAGCAGGGGTGGACCCTGGTGAATGCATTCCCTGTGAACCCGAATACCCCGAACAGTTCACCTGTGTATCACTATTATTTCAGGAAGAGATATGCCAAATAGGGGCCAATGAAAGATTAGAAATACCGGTTTGAGATAACCGGTATTTTTTTGTTTCATACCCGGTTTAGAGATAGCTCAGCCACCAATGAGTATGGGTTCTCTTGTAGCGGTCATACCAACGACAGAGGAAATAAAGTATCACTACGAGGAGAACCCATATCGCGTAAGTGATGCTTAAGGGGAAACCATAACCCTGTAATTTGGGGTCAAAAACTACAAAAGTGTCAAGGATCATATCGGCAGGCTGCTTATTGTCAAATACGGTAGCGATCATTGCTCCGAGGTGAATGAGATAAAGATGCACGATATAATAGAACATCGGCACGCGGCCGATCACCTTGACTTTTTCAGACAGCCAGCCGTGGGCTTTTTCCGACACCGCAAGGAAAACCAGGGCCGGCCCCAGTGTTATAAGGAGATACAGGAGGGAAGGGGGATATTTAAATACATTGATAAAGGAAAGAAAGGTGTAAACACCGTTTTTTTGTTCTTTCCAGGGGATAGGATCGCCATACACATTGATGAAACGGATCGCAATGAACAGTATGATGGCGATTATGCCTATCCATAGCAGGTTTTTCTTTCTTTTCTCGGGGGCGTAATCCCGGCTGAAGAAAACGCCGGTGGCATAGCCCAGCCCCATTACACCGATCCAGGGAATAAGGGGGTAGGCGACAAATATCGGTGGTTGATAATTGAAGAAATTCGCCTGGTGAAGGATGGACCAAACCAACGAATCCACCCCCTGGCCCTCCACGCGAATCGGGTCAAGCAGGTTATGGCCAAAAACCATTGCCAGGCCGATCGCCACGATCGCAGGCAATGGCAGCCAGATCATTGCAGACAAGAAGATCATACTCACCCCCAGTGCCCAGATAACCACCAGGTCGATGGAGGGCAAAAAATTGAAGTACCAGCCAAAATTGATGATGGTGAATTCCAGGAATACCAGCCAAAGTCCCCGGGTCAACAGGAACCGGGAGAGTGATTTTTTGCCTTTTCTTTCCCCAACAAGGAAGGCCGAGGTGCCCGATAAAAACATAAACACGGGTGCGCAGAAATGGGTTATGAAGCGGGTGAGAAAGAGTTCGGGCGTGGTTTGGCTGAGATCGGTCGGGTCGTAAAGGAAAGCCGCTTCGTGAAAATAGTCCCGGATATGGTCCAGGGCCATAATGATCATCACCCATCCGCGAAGAAGGTCGATGGATTCGATCCTTCTTTTCAGAAGGGGACTGGCGGAGCTGGCAGCGAGGCTCATAGCAGGCAGGTTTGGTTGAAGAAAGGTAAATCATTCTCTGCTTCAAACCACCTACCTTTGCACACCTGAAAATGAGGTTTTTAGTTAAATGAAGAACATCCGGAATTTTTGCATCATCGCGCACATCGACCACGGAAAATCCACCCTGGCAGACAGGCTATTACAGTCAACCGGCACCATTACCGACCGGGAAATGATGGACCAGGTTCTGGATGATATGGACCTGGAGAGGGAGAAAGGGATCACCATTAAGAGCCACGCCATCCAGATCAATTATAAACACAGTGATGGCGAGGAATACATCCTGAACCTCATTGACACGCCGGGTCACGTGGATTTCAGCTACGAGGTCAGCCGGGCCCTGGCTGCCTGTGAAGGATGCCTTTTATTGGTGGATGCCACACAGGGCATACAGGCTCAAACTATATCCAATCTTTACCTGGCGATTGACAATGATCTCGAGATCATTCCCGTGATCAATAAGATCGATATGGATGGAGCGATGATCGAGGAAGTGGAAGACCAGATCGTGGACCTCATTGGTTGTAAACGGGAAGAGATCCTGCACGCCAGCGGCAGGACCGGGTTGGGCGTGGAAAAGATCCTGGAGGCAATAGTTACCAGGATACCCGCTCCCCAGGGAGACCCGGACGCCCCGCTGCAGGCACTGATCTTTGATTCTGTCTTTAACTCATTCCGTGGGATCATCGTTTATTACCGGATCCTGAATGGATCCATCCGGAAGAATGACCAGGTAATGTTCGTGTCTACAGGACAGGTGTACGGGGCAGACGAGGTGGGCATTCTCAAATTAAGGATGACGGAGAAAAAAGAAGTGAGAACAGGAGATGTGGGTTATATCATAACGGGGATCAAAAATGCCAAGGAAGTAAAAGTGGGCGATACCATTACCCTGGCCAACAATCCCAACCCCCAGCAGATCCGTGGGTTCGAAGAAGTGAAACCGATGGTTTTTGCCGGGATATTCCCTGTGAACACCGATGAATTCGAGGAGCTGAGAGATTGTATGGACAAGCTCCAATTGAACGATGCTTCCCTTACTTACGAGCTTGAAACTTCCCAGGCTCTTGGATTTGGTTTTCGGTGTGGATTCCTTGGTATGCTGCATATGGAGATCATCCAGGAAAGGCTGGAACGGGAATTCAATCAAACGGTGATCACAACCGTGCCGAACGTGAGTTTTATTGCTTACACAACAAAGGGTGAAAAGATCACTGTAAATAATCCCACTGAATTCCCCGACCCGGTGAAGACCGAACGGATAGAGGAGCCTTTCATCAAAGCACAGATCATCACCAAACCGGAATACATTGGGAATATTATGACCCTTTGCCTCGGTAAACGGGGAATCCTGATGAACCAGAGTTATCTCACCCAGACAAGAGTGGAGCTCATTTTCGAAATGCCATTGACCGAGATCGTGTTCGATTTCTATGATAAATTGAAATCCCAGACCAGGGGTTATGCATCTTTCGATTATCACCCGATAGGGTATCGCGATAGTGATATCGTGAAAATGGACATTCTTCTCAATGGCGACAAGGTGGATGCGCTAAGTGCTTTGATCCACCGTGGCAGGGCCCAGGAATTCGGAAGAAAGCTTTGCGAGAAGCTAAAGGAACTTTTACCCCGCCAGCAATTCCAGATCGCGATACAGGCCGCTGTGGGCGCCAAGGTCATTGCCAGGGAAAACATATCGGCAATGCGTAAGGATGTGACCGCCAAATGTTATGGAGGGGATATCAGCCGGAAACGAAAGCTTCTTGAGAAGCAGAAGGAGGGAAAGAAAAGGATGAGGCAGATCGGGAACGTAGAGGTGCCGCAAGAGGCTTTTTTGGCGGTGTTAAAGCTGGATGATTAGGTACCACCTTCAACTCATCAATACGTTCTCTTTCCACAGGCTATAAATTTTTTCCGCTGAGAATTTTTCCACCGAGAGCGCCGCATTGTTTCCAAAGTCTCTTCTCTTTGCATCATCTGACACCAGGTTCTCCAGGTACCGGTACATTTGGTCCGCATCTCCCAACGGAACAAGATGACCATTGTATCCGTCCGCAATGATGTGCCGGGGACCGGTTTCACAGTCAAACGCGATACAGGGGAGCCTGTGACTCATTGCTTCCAGCAGCGTCATAGGAAAACACTCATTCCTCGAAGTCATTACATAGATGGAAGCAGTCCCATACTCCCCGGAAAGATCGTGGTTCACAGGAGGCTGAATATGGAGTCGTTCATCCAAACCTGCGCTCAGGATGTCCTCCATAAAGCTTTCGTCCAGCCGGCCGTGGCCAATGATCT
>CAMLEM010000158.1 GCA_946479005.1 uncultured Chitinophagaceae bacterium
AGGAGTTGTTTTAGTGACCGGTTTGTTAACCGGTGGGTTATTCGGCCGGGTAACAGGCTTGGTAACGGGTTTAGTGACCGGTTTTTTCACCACGGGGTTCGCCTTTGCGGTATCCTTTCTGGTGGGTGGCTGGTTCACGATCACCGGGGTTGTTTTGATCTTTCCTCGCAGGAAGGGTTCAATGTAAAAATCAGACGTTGTCACTTTCCGGAGAAATACTTTGCCGCCGCCACAATTGTCACCCGCTTTATTAAGGAGCCCCGCTTTTTCAAATTTCGAAGTGAAGGTTCCTTCCAGGAACTCTTCCTTCCCGCTCTTTTCATACTTGAAAATGCATTTCATTATACAGGCCTGGGACGAACCGGACATTCTCAGCTCAACGGTTTTTATCTCCCGGATCAGGGCGCTTTGCCCCGTTTTATTGAACACTCCCGTAAGGGTGGCCTTACCATAAAAAACGGTGCTCAGGTAGGAATAAGAAACCCCGGAAACCGTATTCCCCGTTTGCTTGATCTGCAGCTCGAACTTATAGTGCTGGAAATCGTTTGTAATGAAGTACCCCCTCCAGATCCCCGTGATGTTCTGGGCATAGGAGAGGGATGGCAGGATAAAAAGAAAGACCGTCAAAAACCTGTAGAACTTCCTAAACATCACGGCCAAAACTAACGAATAAGTTCGTAAGCGCTGAGCCATAGCTGGCAAGAAGTTGTTAATTTTGCGACCTTTAAAACCTTCTGAAACAAATGATCAATATCACCTTTCCTGATGGCGCGGTCAGGTCGTTCGAACCCGGGATCACCGCCCTTGACATAGCCCGTTCCATTTCAGAAGGCCTTGCCAGGAAGGTCCTGGCTGCCAGCATCAATGGCGAGGTTTGGGATGCCACCCGGCCGATCAGGCAGGATGCCCAATTGAAATTACTGACCTGGGACGACAGGGAAGGTAAATCCACTTTCTGGCATTCATCGGCACACTTGATGGCCGAAGCGGTGGAATCGGCTTTCCCGGGCGTAAAATTTTGGGTGGGCCCCCCGGTGGACAATGGATTTTATTATGATATGGACCTGGGCGACCGGAAGATGAACGAGGATGACCTGAGGACACTGGAGAAGAAAATGAATGAGCTGGCCAAAAAGAAGAACCCTTACATCAGAAAGGAAGTTCCCAAGAAGGAAGCCGTAAGATATTTCACCGAAAAAGGGGATGAGTATAAGCTCGATCTCCTGGGCGGCTTGCAGGATGGAGAGATCAGTTTCTACACCCAGGGGGAATTCACCGATCTCTGTCGCGGGCCGCATATTCCGGATACCGGTTTCATCAAGGCTATCAGGCTGACAAGCATTGCGGGGGCTTACTGGAAAGGGGATGAGAAAAATAAAATGCTTACCCGCGTATATGGGGTAACCTTTCCATCTCAAAAGGAGCTGGACGAGCATCTCCAGATGCTGGAGGAAGCAAAAAAGAGGGATCACCGTAAACTGGGTAAGGAGCTCAGCATCTTCGCAATGGACGATGATGTAGGCCCGGGGCTGCCCTTATGGTTGCCGAACGGTACCATCATCATCGAGGAGCTTGAAAAGCTGGCAAAGGAAACGGAGCTGGCAGCGGGGTACAAGCGGGTGGTAACTCCGCATATTGCAAAGGAAAGTATGTATCTCACCAGCGGGCACCTGCCCTATTACCAGGACAGTATGTATCCCCCGATGGAGCTGGAAGGGGTGAAGTATTACCTCCGGTCAATGAACTGTCCCCATCACCACAAGGTTTTCGCTGCAGAGCCAAGAAGCTATAAGGATCTACCATACCGCCTGGCGGAATATGGCACCTGTTACCGCTATGAGCAGAGCGGCGAGTTATTCGGTTTGATGCGGGTAAGGTGTCTCCATATGAATGATGCGCATATCTACTGCACCAAAGAACAGTTCTACGATGAGTTCCGGGCAGTGAACGAGATGTACCTGAAATATTTTAAGATCTTCGGCATAGACCGGTACGTTATGAGGCTCTCGCTTCACGAGCCATCCAAGCTGGGCCAGAAATATGTGGACGAGCCGGAGCTTTGGAAAGAAACAGAAGCATTGGTCAGGGATGTATTAGTTCGCACCAACACGCCCTTCGTGGAAGTGCAGGACGAGGCCGCTTTCTACGGACCCAAGATCGATGTGCAGATCTACAGTACGATCGGGAGGGAGTTCACACTGGCTACCAACCAGGTGGATTTCGCACAGGGAAGGCGTTTCAAACTGGAGTTCGCCACGGCGGACAACGCGACCGATACTCCGCTCATCATTCACCGGGCGCCGTTGGGTACGCACGAGCGTTTCATCGGGTTCCTGCTGGAGCATTATGCGGGGAAATTTCCCCTCTGGCTGGCGCCGGTACAGGTGAAGATTTTACCCATCAGTGACAAGTTCCTGGACTACTCAAAAATGGTCGCTGATAAACTGAAAAAATCAGATATTCGTGTAGAGCTGGATGACCGGAGTGAAAAGATCGGGAAGAAGATCAGGGATACGGAATTAATGAAGGTCCCTTATATGCTTGTGATCGGCGAAAAAGAAATGAATGAATCAAAGGTTTCGGTAAGAAAGCAGGGGGTGGGCGATCTCGGGAGTTTCGGAACAGATGAACTGATCGCGAAACTGGTTTCAGAAAAGAACGAAAGGTTAGCCACCGCGGAATAAAATACGATCCTTCGATCCTGGAGGGGTCTTATCACAAAATAAAATACATCCCGGAAGGAGCGGGATGCTCACTAAAAAAACTAAATGGCAGTTCCACAAAAACCCGGAGGCGGGTTCAACAGGCCGGCAGGCGGCGGCGCTTACAAACCAGGCGGCGGATTTAATAAAGGCGGTTTTAACAAAGGGGGTTTCCGGGGCAGGATGATGCCAAGAAAAGAAGCCGAACACCGGATCAACCATTTCATCCGGGTGCCCCAGGTAAGGCTGGTTGGCGACAATGTGGAAGTGGGAGTTTACGACACCTCGGCGGCTTTGAAGATCGCCCAGGAACAGGGGCTTGACCTGGTGGAGATCTCTCCTCAGGTGGACCCGCCGGTCTGCAAGATCATTGACTATAACAAATTCCTCTACGATAAGAAGAAAAAGGAAAAAGAGATGAAGGCCAAGAGCAAGGTCTCCGAAGTAAAGGAGATCCGCTTCACGCCTAATACGGATGATCACGATTTTGATTTCAAGGCCAAACACGCTCTTGAATTCCTCAAGGAAGGAAACAAGGTGAAGGCTTATGTACAATTTAAGGGTCGGGCGATACAATTCCAGGACAGGGGCCAGCTCCTGTTGCTGAAATTTGCTGAGCGACTGGCCGAGGCCGGTGTACTCGAGAATATGCCTAAAATGGAGGGACGAAGGATGCTGGCGATGTTCGCTCCCAAGGGAAAAAAGAAAGAACCCAAACCTCCCAAAGAATAGGTCGGAGCAATTGCAAATGGTCTTGCTGCTTTAGTTAATGCCGTAAGACCATTTATCCATTTATGAAGGAACTCGTAACTGCAGTTTCCTTATATTGAATAAATTTTTTCCTCTAAACATACAAGCCAAAATATGCGTTCCATTCTTCTTTTGATCGCTGTTACATTTTCATTCGCGGCCTCTGCCCAGCCGGCACCCGCCCGCCCCGACACCAGCCGTCGTTCCACAGGACCCAAGCCCTTTCGTGAGGTGATCACGAGCCGTGCCGTCTCCGACGGGGGTTTGCTTTGGGTACATAAGGTGGACGATAAGTATTATTTCGAACTGCCGGATTCCATCTTCAACCGCGATATCCTGGTCGTGAACCGGATCTCCAAGGCTGCCGCCGGAATGCGTAGCCAGGGATTTGGGTATGGTGGTGATGAGATCGGGCGGAATGTGATCCGTTTTGAAAGAGGCCCCAATAACAAGGTTTTCATCCGCAATATCTCGTTTGCCGAGTACACGAAGGATTCCACCTCGCCGATGTTCACGGCCGTGAATAATTCCAATGTTCAGCCGATCTCCGCCTCCTTCGATATCAAGGCCTGGGGTCGGGATTCCGCCGGCGCCGTGATCGATGTCACTGACTACATCAATGGAGACAACGATGTATTTCATTTCGGTGCGCAATACAAAAGCTTCCTCCGCCTGGGTACCGCCCAGTCGGATAAATCCTATATCGTGAGCGTTCGTTCCTTCCCGATCAATGTGGAGATCAAAACCGTGAAGACCTATCCCCGTCTCGCCACACCGGCCACTGCAGGGGGAACACCCATCCCCGCAGGAAATCTAACGATGGAACTGAACAGCTCAATGGTGATCCTGCCCCTGGTACCTATGCAGGCCCGGTATTTCGATCCCCGGGTGGGATATTTCACCGTAGGCTACACGGATTTCGATCTGAATCCCCAGGGAGTGAAAAGCGTTTTAATGATCAAGAGATGGAGGCTGGAACCCCGTGATGAGGATATGGAAAAATATAAGCGCGGAGAACTCGTGGAACCGAAGAAGCCGATCGTATTTTATATCGACCCGGCGACCCCGGCCAAATGGGTTCCCTACCTGATGCAGGGGGTGGATGACTGGAAGATCGCTTTTGAAAAAGCGGGTTTCAGGAATGCCATTATGGCTAAAAGGGCACCTGGCTGGTCGGAAGACAGCACCTGGAGCCTGGAAGATGCCAGGAACTCAGCCATTGTTTACAAACCTTCTGATATTGAGAATGCCAGTGGCCCCAGTATTTCCGACCCGCGCAGCGGCGAGATCTTTGAAAGCCATATCAACTGGTATCACAATGTGATGCAACTGCTCCGCAGCTGGTATTTCATACAAACTGCGGCTGTGGACCCGGATGCAAGGAAAATGACCTTCGATGATGAACTGATGGGCCAGCTTATCCGCTTTGTTTCGGCGCACGAGGTGGGGCATACGCTGGG
>CAMLEM010000159.1 GCA_946479005.1 uncultured Chitinophagaceae bacterium
CTGGGAGAATTGTCCATATTCATCGCGGCGATGATCGGGGCCTGTGTCGGGTTTCTCTGGTACAACTCGTACCCCGCGCAAATATTTATGGGCGACACGGGGAGCCTGACCCTCGGTGGCATCATTGCTTCACTTGCCATCATTGTACACAAGGAATTATTGATACCCATTTTCTGCGGCGTGTTCTTCGTGGAAACGCTGAGCGTGATGCTGCAGGTGGGATATTTCAAATACTCGAAGAAAAAAACGGGCACGGGAAAAAGAATATTCCTGAAAGCGCCTCTGCATCATCATTACCAGGTAAAAGGATACCACGAAGTGAAGATCGTCACCCGGTTCTGGATCGTGACGGTACTGCTGGTGGTGTTCAGCCTGGTTACACTGAAGCTGAGGTGAAACCGGCAAGATATTTTGAAAAACCAAGAACCATCCTAACCTGCTGAAAACTTGTTTGGGGCGAACATTGAAAGTTATTGTGCTGCAGTTGTATTGAAGATCCAATGCTTATGAAGAATCACTTCCGTACAACGGAAAGAAGATGAGCAAGAGAATGGTCATACTGGGAGGCGGTGAAAGTGGCGCCGGGGCGGCGTTACTGGCGAAGAAGAAGGGTTATGACACTTTCTTGTCTGACAGCAGCTCTTTGAAGGATGTATATCGAAAGGAACTGGCAGATGCCGGTGTGGGTTTCGAGGAAGGAGGCCATACCGAGAGCCTGGTACTGGATGCGGGTGAGATCGTGAAAAGCCCCGGCATCCCTGAAAGCGCCGATATCGTAAAAAAGATCAGGGCGAAGGGCATCCCGGTGATCAGCGAGATCGAACTGGCCTACCGCCATCGCAATGAATGTTGCATCGTGGCCATTACCGGAAGCAATGGAAAGACCACTACCACCGCGCTGATCCATCATATCTGCCGCAAGGCCGGACTGGACGCTGCCCTGGTGGGAAATATCGGGCACTCGTTTGCAAGGCAGGTAATAACGGATCCCAGCCCGCTGTATGTGATCGAGGTGAGCAGTTTTCAGCTGGACGACATCCAGACCTTTCGACCCGATGTAGCCGTGCTGGTGAATATCACCGAGGATCATTTAGACCGGTACGATTACAATTTCGAAGCATACATCCGTAGCAAATTCAGGATCACGATGAACCAGGGGCCGGGCGACCATTTTATTTACTCGGCCGACGATGAAGTGACAATGAAGTATATCAACACATTCAATATTCGATCAAACCAACTGCCAATCAGTATGAAAAGAGATCTACCCAACGGAGCATTCATCAAGGACGGTGATATGTACATAAGAACAGGAGAAGAATTTACAAGTATGAGCGTATTTGATTTTGCCCTCAAGGGGAAACATAACCAGTATAACACGATGGCAGCCTGCGTGGCAGCCACCACCCTCGACATCCGGAAGGATAAGATCCGCGACGCGGTGATGGATTTCCAGGGGCTGGAGCACAGGATGGAACACGTGGCCACGGTAAGGGGCGTGGAATTCATCAACGATAGCAAGGCCACCAATGTGAACTCCACCTGGTACGCGCTGGAAAGTATGACGAAACCCGTGGTTTTGATACTGGGTGGCGTGGATAAGGGAAATGATTATTCTTTGATCGCAGACCTGGTAAAGGACAAAGTAAAAGCGATCATTTGCCTGGGCACTGATAACCGGAAGATCCACGAGGCTTTTGGAAATGTGGTGAACCCGATCGTGAATACGAACAATGCCATCGACGCAGTGCAGGCAAGTTTCCATTTCTCTGCGAAAGGAGATGTGGTGTTGCTGAGCCCGGCCTGTGCCAGTTTTGACCTGTTCAAGAATTACGAAGACAGGGGAACACAGTTTAAAAAAGCCGTGAAGGAATTATAAATGGACGCAACAAGGAACATACGATTCAATGAACTGAGGAACCAGTTCTCTACCCAGCATATCATCAGGAACACCAGGGGTGATAAAGTGATCTGGGCCCTGGTGATCCTGCTTACCCTGGTTTCGCTGCTGGCAGTTTACAGCGCTACGGGTTCGCTGGCATATAAGAATTACAAGGGGAACACGGAGATCTATCTTTTCAAACAGGTGGCATTCATCATCGGGGGCCTGCTGGTGATCTATTTTGCCCACCTGGTGAACTATACTTTTTATTCAAAGGCAGCGCAGATCGCCTTTCTTATTTCCATACCGTTGTTATTGTACACTTTATTCTTTGGCGTAACAATGAATGAAGGAAGCCGCTGGATCCGTCTTCCCATCATCAATATGACGATGCAGACCTCGGACTTCGCCAGGCTTGCCCTGTTTATGTACCTGGCCAGGCTGCTCAGTAAAAAGCAGGACGTGATCAAGGATTTCAGGAAGGGTTATTTGCCGGTGATCGCTCCCGTGATCATTACCTGTGCATTGATCGCGCCCGCCAACCTTTCCACGGCGCTGTTGCTTGGGGCCAGTTGCATGCTGTTGCTTTTCATCGGAAGGGCCAGCACCAAACACATGCTGCTCACCATCGGCGTGGCCCTGATCCCGATCGTGTTCCTCATTGCTGCCGCGGTGATCAGGCATGGAAAAGCACCCGCAGATGAAGATGGCACCGTGGTAAAAACAGAATCGACCGTGCTCACGGGCCGGGTAGATACCTGGATCGGGAGGATGGAAAGTTTCATTTACGGATCGAAAGAAGCGGACAACGATGATGCTTACCAGGTGAACCAGGCCAAGATCGCGATAGCAAAAGGAGGTTTCTTCGGGGTGGGTCCGGGCAATTCAACTACCCGGGATTACCTGCCGCAGGCTTATAATGATTTCATCTACGCCATCATCATCGAAGAATATGGACTGGGAGGAGGCGCTTTCATAATGTTCATTTATCTCGTTTTCCTCTATCGATGCATAAGGATATTTAAAAAATGCCCTTACGCATTTGGGGCCTTCCTCGCACTCGGGTTGAGCTTCACCCTGGCGATACAGGCGGTGGCGAATATGGCGGTGACGGTGAACCTGTTCCCGGTGACAGGAGTGACATTGCCCCTGGTGAGTATGGGAGGGACGAGCTTCATTTTTACCTGCCTGGCGGTGGGTATCATTTTGAGCGTGGCAAGAAATGCGGAGTCGGAGAAGAACCCGAAGGAAGTAAAGGCTTAAAAAATAAATGTGGACGGAAAGATCATCATAGCGGGAGGAGGAACTGGAGGTCATATTTTTCCCGCCATCGCGATAGCGAATGAATTGAAGAGGATGCGACCCGGAATTGAGATCCTCTTCATTGGGGCGAAAGGACAAATGGAAATGGAAAAAGTGCCGGAGGCCGGGTACAGGATCGAAGGACTGGACATTAGCGGATTCAACCGAAGCTCTTTGATAAAAAATATCGGTTTGCCATTCAAACTGGTGAAAAGTTTTTTTAGGGTGAAGGAGATCCTCAAAAGAGAGAAACCGGATGCCGTGGTCGGCGTGGGAGGCTATTCCAGCTTTCCCGTATTGAAAGCAGCCCAGGGAAAAGGGATACCCACATTCATCCACGAGTCGAACTCTTTTGCGGGAAAATCGAATATCTGGCTGGGGAAAAATGCCACGAAGGTGTTTACGGGTACGAAAGGAATGGAAAAATTCTTCCCCGCCGCGAAGATCCTTGTAACAGGCAACCCCGTGAGAAAGGCGATCGCGAATGCGTCCGTTTCGAGGGAAGAGGGCCAGAGATTTTTCGGTCTCGATCCCGCGAAGAAAACAGTGCTGGTGGTAGGTGGAAGCCAGGGAGCCCGGTCGATCAATGAGGCGATCGGTAAAGGTGTGGATGAGATCGTGGAAGCAGGTCTTCAGTTGATCTGGCAAACGGGAAAACATTATGCTGAATCAGCGAAACATCGCACCGCAGGAATGAGTGGAGTTTGGGCGAATGATTTCATCACCCGGATGGAAAATGCTTACGCAGCGGCTGACATAGTGGTGGCGCGATCCGGCGCGATGACCGTTGCTGAATTATGTGTCGCTAAAAAGCCCGTTTTGTTTGTGCCCTATCCATTCGCGGCCGAGGATCACCAGACAGTAAATGCCAGGCAACTGGTGAATGAGGAAGCGGCCCTGATGATCCCCGACAGCGAAGCAGGATCGAAACTGGTAACGGAACTGGTGAAACTGGCAAAGGATGAATCGAAGCAGGCGAGTCTCCGGTTCAATATCGCGAAGATGGGGATCGTGAATGCGGATGAAGTGATCGCCAAAGAAATTTTAAAAGTCCTTGAGCATTAACCAATAAGCCAATTTGTCCTTATGAATTCCCCCTTTTGGGGGTTAAGATGAAAACAAAAAAATGCCGGACAGGGAAAAAATAGAGGAGCCATTTGAATTTTCAATGAGCAAGAATATCTCCTCTGTTTACATGCTCGGCATCGGGGGGATCGGGATGAGTGCGTTAGCAAAGTTCTTTTTAAGCAGGAAGATCCGGGTGAGCGGTTACGACAAAACTTCAACCGCACTCACCGGGGAATTGGAGTCAGCAGGCGCCATAGTTCATTATGAAGAGAACGTGGACCTGGTGCCAAAGCAGGTTGACCTGGTGATATACACGCCGGCGATACCTGCTGATCACGAAGAACTCCGGTTCTACCGCCAGCACGGTTACAAGCTGGTGAAGCGAAGTGATGTGCTGGAGATGATAACGCGGGATAGTTTCAATATCTGCGTGGCCGGCACACACGGGAAAACAACCATCACTACGATGATCGCACATATCCTGCGCGACAGCGGCTTCGGTGGGAATGCTTTCCTCGGGGGGATCTCGGTGAACTACGGAACCAATTTCTGGAGTTCCCCAAAAAACCTCTGCATCGTTGAGGCAGATGAATACGACAGGAGTTTTTTGAAATTATTCCCGGATATCGCGGTGATCACGGCAATGGAT
>CAMLEM010000160.1 GCA_946479005.1 uncultured Chitinophagaceae bacterium
GTGGAGAAAACATACACGCGGTTTCCATTATCAATGTCGAGTTCCACAGGAAGGTCCACCACCGCACCGGAGAGATAAGATATTTCCCCAAACCTGAAGTCTACGGAATCCGCCCTGGTTTCTGTATCCATCTTGAATCTCACATCGGTAAAATCACCACTCCCCTCGTGATCGAAATGCTTCATCACTGTGTACACCCTTGCCTGGTCATCGTGATAGCTCAGTTTCCCGTTGCGGATCTCGTATCGCTTCAGGGCGAGAGAAAAATCGGCAGCCGAGGTATCTTTATCTGTAGCAGAGCCCGTAGTTCTTATAATATCGAAATTCTGCCGGCCATTGCTATCCACCCGGGCGCGGATATCGGGTTCGTCAAGCTCGATCGCGTACACTTCCACGTCAGAACGAAAGAGTGTTTTAAAATTGGTAACGACGTGAGCAGCCGGTGCGATCAATAAAGTGTCGTTCGAAAAGCCCTCCGTTCCCGCGATGGTAAGGTTCTCAAACTTCAGGTCCAGGCGGGGAAAATTTCGGAGGAGAGAGATACGCACGTCATCGAAATCCACCTTCGCAGTTAGCTGCCTGTTCAGTTGTTTTTTGGCAAAGGCGATGATCTGCGGGCGGAACAGGACGGGCAGTAGCAAAAGCATCAGGAATAGCACACCCAGCGAGACCAGGGCATACTTCAGGATTTTCCTGAAGCGGGATCTTTTTTTATGGGTGGCAGACATACAAGATGATATGTATAATAATTATGCCAAAACTAAGCAATTCAGGGAGCTGATCCCCGCCTTATCTTTACGTACCTATGTCTCTTTTTTCCAGAGTCTTCAGTACGCCATCCCTGGTCAACCGGTTCCTGCGGAATATTCGTTACCAGCAGAATTTTCTCCGGACACACTTAGGACCCACGCTCGATGAAGCAGCGAGGCACAGTGATGGCAGCCTGGACGATGATGATTTTAAAAAGATCTACCGCTATTACGGGCTGGCTGTACCCGCCATCCTCGGAGAAGAGATCGCGGCACTGCACGGAAGACCGATGTCGGAAAGAGAACGACTGGCCCTGAGCTACCAGGGTGCAATGACCGGGCTCTTCGATGATTTTTTCGACAAACACGAAATGCCAGAAGAGCAGTTGCTGAATTTTATTGAGAACCCTGGTTCGATCACCGGGAACAATTCAAGCGAGTGCCTGTTTCTGCTCCTGTTCAGGAAAGCACTTGAACTATCGCATCACCCTGGCGAAACTGTAAAATACCTGCACAAGGTTTATCTCGCCCAGGTGGAGAGCCTGAAGCAGGCCGCTCCGGGTTTAACCCGCGAAGAAATAAAGAGGATCACCATTGACAAAGGAGGCGTATCGGTGTTATTCTACCGCTCGGTGTTCGAAAGCGGGTTAGCCAAGAACGAGGAAATTTCGTTTTATAAAATCGGCGGATTGATGCAGTTCGGGAATGATATTTTCGACGTGCATAAGGATTCGTTACAAAATATATCCACCCTGATGACCACAGCCGGCAAGGTAGAGCAGGTTCGAAGGGAATTCAGTGAAATGCGGGCGGAAGCTTTTGGATCCTTCTACGCAACCAATTATGGATGGACAGCCATTCGCCGCTTGCTGGATATGGTGGAACTGAGCCTCTGCGCAAGATGTTTTGTTTGCCTTGACCAGCTGGAAACACTGGAGAAAAGGAACGGGGGCGTCTTTGATCCGAAAAAGCATTCGAGGAATGAACTCGTCTGTGACCTCGACAATTCAAAGAACAAATGGCGTTCGATCCGTTATTTCTGGAAGCAGGCGGGGAAATCCCCGGTACAGGACCCCGCCTAAATCCGCGATTTTCGAGAGAAAACGCGGAGTACCATATCTTAATACAGCTCAAAACATTAATTTAGTCCCAGATAACTGCATTATGAAAAACTTACTCCTGCTCTCCGCCTTCATTACCGTTCATTTCTTTTGTTCATCGCAAAACGTAGTTACGATCTACGATCAATGTAACTACGGTGGCAGATACAAAGCCCTGGCACCGGGTAATTACCGGACCTATCAACTTGGCATCGGCAACGATAAGCTTTCGTCCATCCGGATCCCTTCGGGAATGAAGATCTCGCTCTATGAACACGATAATTACTCCGGGAAATCGGTGACCTACACATCAAATATCAGTTGCCTCGCTTCCGACTGGAACAAGCAGGCTTCCTCGGTGGTGGTGGAATCTGATATCGATCCGAATTACAATGATGGGAATGATTACGTTGTATTTTACAACGACTGTTATTCAAACGGGTATTCCAAAACTTTAAGACCGGGCAGGTACACGGGAGCAGAACTGGGTTCATTGAAACAGAACATTTCTTCTCTCACCATTTATGGCAACCTGCAGGTGAAGGCCTACCTGAATAATGATAATCTTTCGGGCTACTCAGTCACACTTACGGGAAGCCAGTCCTGCCTGGGAAGTTCCACCAACGACAAGATCGCATCCCTGGTGATCGAATACAAACCCTATACACCCATTGACCCGGGTACAGGGGCCGGCAACGATGATCTGAACGGCGTGATCGCCTTCTATGCAAACTGCAATTATGAAGGCAACAGCATCCACCTGGAGCCCGGCAGGTATGAAGGCGATAACCTGGGAATGTTTCGCAATGATATTTCATCCATCAGGATCCCTTCCAATTTGCAGGTTAAAGTGTATGTGAACAGCGGCTACCTTACGGGTACATCCTATACCCTGACAGAGAGCAGCACCTGCCTCGGGTCCACGATGAACAACCGGATCGCCTCTTTGCTGGTAGAATATCGTTACGGAAACAATTATCCCGGCAATCCCAACACCACTGAAAGGGTGGTGATTTACACGGATACTTACTACGGCGGACAATCCGCCAGCCTCCTGCCCGGGAATTACGCTACTATGGCACTGGCGGGCTTCCCCAACGACGCTCTTAGTTCACTGCAGGTCCCCACCGGGTACAGGGTCATCCTATATGAAAATGAAAATTTCGGGGGAAAGTCATATACCATCACCAATTCCAAAACCATGTTCACCATTTCTGGATGGAATGATAAGACGAGTTCGATTAAGGTGATCCGGGATTAGGTTTTTTTAATTGTTAATGTTCAATCCTCAAGTGAAAACTCTCGCTTTACGAACCATTTGAAAATTGAGCATTGAACATTTTTGAATATTGAAAATTTGTATCCAAAAGATGTAGTTCTTATACTACATTGCCCCGGTAAAGTTTGACCTCCTAATAGCTGATCGTCCTATTTCAGCAAGCCCGGCAACTGCCGTCCTTTGTCCTATGGAAACAATGATCTCTCCCCGGGAGAAGAAACACACTCAATCTACAGTTGCCCTCCACCTGATGGTCAACCAGATCTCGGTAAGCACTTTACCAACCGCCACGCGGAAAAGAAATCTACTGATCAATGAGATCCCGGTTGGGCTTGCCGTGATGACGGATACGCAAAAGCTGGCAGCGGTCCTTGGATCACTAATCCACGCAACCCTTTCACAGGCAACGGATGCCAGCGTTCGCGTATCTGCAAAAGAGTTTACCAACGTCACTTTAGTGCATATCAGGGATAACCGTCGCCTGGAAGGTCATCGGTTTAACACACAGCTTTGCGAAGCCCAGGAGATGGCCAGAAAGATCGGCGGGACCGTGTTTGTGAATAATTGCAGGGATGGTAGCACAACCATCGCGCTTAGTATCCTGAATCAAAAGATTGCCAAGCCGCTGCTTGCTTTGGCGGTATAGGTATTTTCAATGTTCAATGCTCAATAATCAAGTGAAATTTCCCATTAAACGAACCACTTGAAAATTGAACATTGAACATTGAGCATTAAAAACCTGTATTCCCACTACTAAGCGTACTCTTCTTTCGCCGTCTTACTATACTCATCGATAAGTTTTCTCTGCAAATCAAACGGCACCGGCTCGTAAGCATAAAACCTCATTTTAAATTTCGCCCTTCCCTGCGTGATTGAACGAAGCGACGAAGAGTATCCATCCATTTCTGCCAGCGGCACCTTGGCTATCACTTTCTGGAAATGTCCTTCACTGTCAATTCCCTCAACGATCGCGCGGCGGCTTTGCAGGTCGCCCATCACTGCGCCGGTGAGATCATCGGGGCAAAGCACCTCCACGGTATAAACCGGCTCCAGTATCTGCGGATCCGCCTGCTGGAATGCCTGGCGGAAAGCCTGCAGACCTGCGATCTTGAATGAGATGTCATTGCTGTCAACAGGATGCATTTTCCCATCGTAAACGCTAACACGGATATCGCGGGCATACGATCCTGTCAGGGGACCATTATGCATTTTTTCCATTACACCTTTCATCACCGAGGGTAGAAACCTTGCATCGATGGCACCCCCTACAATACAATTGTAGAACACCAGTTTTCCGCCCCAGTCGAGATCATAGGTTTCCCTGCCGCGGACAGTGAGTCCTGATGGCTCCGGCATCCCTTCCTGCCAGGGTTCAATGCGGAGATAGACTTCTCCGAACTGGCCTGCTCCCCCACTCTGCTTTTTATGCCGGTAGTTCGCATCGGCCGCCTTTCGAATGGTCTCCCGGTAGGCGATCTTCGGCTTCACGAATTTCACCTCCAGCTTATGCAGGTGCTCGATCTTCCATTTGGCCACCGCAAGGTGCATATCACCCTGGCAATGGATCAGTGTTTGTTTCAGTTCGGGAGAAACTTCCACCAACAGGGTAGGATCCTCTTCCCGAAGCTGGTGAAGCGCCTGTGACAGCTTTTCCTCCTCCCCTTTCTTCAGCGTTTCGATGGCCACCGTCATATTGGGTGAAGGAAAAACGATCGGGTTCAATTCGTAGTTCTTTCCTTTTACGTGGAGCG
>CAMLEM010000161.1 GCA_946479005.1 uncultured Chitinophagaceae bacterium
AAAACCACACGGGCCAATCTTTTATCGAAGCACTATAATTCGCGGCTTATCCTGGAGGAGTTTGCCGATAATCCCTTCCTGCCCAAATTCTACGAGAACCCCGCCCAATACGCTTTCCCACTGGAGCTGTTCTTTATGGCGGAAAGGTTCAAGCAGCAGAAGGAATACCTTGGCCAGAAAGACCTGTTCCAGGAGCTGGTCATCTCGGATTACCTTTTTACGAAATGCCTGCTCTTCGCTAAAGTGACGCTGCCCGACGATGAGTTCAGGCTTTACCAACGTCTTTTCGACATCATCAATCAACAGGTCGTGCAGCCGGAACTGCTCATTTACCTGCACGCACCCGTAACCCGCTTACAGGCCAATATCCGGAAAAGGAACCGCTCCTATGAGCAAAACATCCCTGATGAATACCTGTTCAACATCCAGGAGACCTACACCAATTATATCCGGCAACACCAGCTCAGGACCCTTTTCGTGGATGCCAGCAACGCGGATTTTCTCAACAATCCAAAGCACCTGCACGTGATCTATGAGGCCCTGGAAAGAGATTATGAACAGGGCCAGCATTACCTCACCCTGCCTGATTAATTTTGCCGCGAATGGATGACTCCCAAATAACCACCGATCCCTATGCAGCGGTACGCATACCCGAGTTCCGCACCCTGATGCTCGGGAGGTTCATATTCATTATGGGCCTGAGAATGATGAGCACCCTGGTGGCCTGGTGGGTGTATGAACTTACAGGTGATCCATTTGCCATCGGTTTGGTAGGACTATCAGAAGTGATCCCCGCCATTTCGATGGCCCTGTACGCCGGCCACGTGATCGACAAGAGTGAAAAAAGAAAGCTGATCCTGCGGGGCATCTTTTTCTATCTCTGCGCAGCCTCCGCCATCCTTTTTCTCAGCTCGCCGTACATTAAAACCAGGATGAGCGGCCACCAGATCTCCCTGGCCATCTATGCCGTGATCTTTTTCACCGGCATCATCCGGGCATTCACCGGGCCGACCGTAACGGCGATGCTTGCCAGCATTGTCCCGAGAAATATCCTTCAGAACGCTACCACCTGGAACCAGGGTTCCTGGCTCGCCGCTTCCGTCACCGGGCACGCCCTCGGGGGATTCCTCATCTGGAAACTTGGGGTTAGCGGAACACTGATCACCGTTTGTTCGCTCATCACACTGGCGCTATTGAGCTTTTCCTTTCTCAAGCCCAAGCCCGTTGTCATTCAGCCGGGGAGGCCGGGCACCCTGGAAAGTGTAAGAGAGGGCCTGCGCTTCGTATTCCGCACCAAAGAATTGCTGGCGGCCTTTTCGCTGGATATGTTCGCTGTGTTTTTCGGGGGCGCGGTGGCGATGGTGCCCGTGTTCGCCAAGGATATACTGGATGTGGGGCCCAGGGGATTTGGATGGCTGAATGCGGCCATTGATATCGGCGCCATCATCAGTGTGATCCTCCTTACTTTCCTCCCGATGAAAAAAGGACAGGGTGCCAAAATGATGCTGGCTGTAGCCGGCTTCGGGGTCTGCATCATCATTTTCGCGCTTTCGGAGTGGTTCCTCCTTTCATTTGCGGCCCTGCTCTTTGCGGGCATCCTCGACGGGGTAAGTGTGGTGGTGAGAGGAACGGTGATGCAACTCAAGACGCCGGATCATATGCGGGGAAGGGTGAGCAGCGTGGGCTCGATGTTCATCAATTCAAGCAATGAGCTCGGGCAGTTTGAAAGCGGGCTGGCAGCCCGGATCCTCGGCGTACGGCCTTCGGTGATCTTCGGCGGTTGTATGACCCTGCTGGTAGTGGCCATCACCTGGTTCAAGTCACCTTCCCTGCGGAAATTCAATTACTGAGTAAGATCGGCGGAAAGCTTTTCCAGCACATAAAAGGTAATGGGACAAAAACTGGAATTCTTCAGCGTCAGGGCCTGCCGCTTTATGATCACATCTTCATCCGTATAGGGGAAGCGCCGGCAGTCAGAAGGCCTCTGCTTATAAATGGAACAGAAATTATCAGCTCCCAGGAAGGGACAGGGCGCAGACCTGGCGACAAAGTCCCCGTCTTCATCCACCCTGAGATAGGTTTCGATGAAAACGCTTTCCTTCATCTTGAGGTGACGGCTGATCCTTTTCACATCCGGGGTCTTGAATCGGGGTGAATAATTCCTGCAGCAATTAGCGCATTGGAGGCAGTCCACCTTTGAAAACGCTTCCTCGTGGAGGGCGGGCAGCCTCTCCAGCACCGCATTCTTATCGGCTTTCCGGAGAAAACCCTTAAAGAACTTCTGTTTCTCCAACGCACGTTTCTCCCAGTTATGAAGCGGGTCTTTCGACATTGGGGCGCAAGGTACGATTATCGTAAATTTGCACCTCGAATCCCCACTAATATGAGTTTAACAGAGCAACAATCCCGCGAGTTTACCGAAAGACATATTGGCCCCGATGAAAACGAAACCCCCGCTATGCTGAAGCAGGCAGGTGTTACTTCCCTCGACCAGCTGATCGACCAGACCGTTCCTTCATCCATCCGGATGAAAGAAGAACTGAACATCCCCGCGGCAATGAGCGAGTACGAATATCTCGCCCATATCAAAGAGATATCCCTGAAGAATAAAGTATATACCAATTTCATCGGGCAGGGCTACTACGGTACCATCGTTCCCCCGGTGATCCTCAGGAATGTATTTGAAAACCCCGGATGGTACACCCAGTACACGCCCTACCAGGCGGAGATCTCGCAGGGAAGACTGGAAAGCCTGCTGAATTTTCAAACGATGGTCAGTGACCTTACCGGCCTGCCCATTGCCAATGCTTCCCTGCTGGATGAAGCCACCGCCGCCGCGGAGGCGATGACGATGTTCTTCAATACACTAAACAGGCAGGATCACATAGAGAGACCGAAATTCTTTATCGACCGTCAACTCTTCCCGCAAACCAGGGATGTTTTACATACAAGGGCCCTTCCCGTAGGCATTGAGCTGGTGGAAGGCGATCATTTTAGCGCGGAGATTGATGCAAAGTTTTGCGGTGCCATTGTGCAATATCCGAACGACAAAGGGTCCATCGAAGATTACAGGGAATTTATCAGCAAGGTTCACCAGGCAGGCGCTTTCGTGGTGATGGCAACCGACCTGCTTGCACTCACGCTGCTCACCCCGCCCGGGGAGTTGGGTGCAGACGCGGCCATTGGTTCAGCGCAAAGATTCGGTGTGCCCCTGGGATATGGAGGGCCGCACGCTGCGTTCTTCGCCGCTAAAGATGAATTCAAGAGAAGCATCCCCGGACGAATCATCGGCATCAGTATCGATGCACAAAATAACCGGGCTTTACGAATGGCGCTTCAAACAAGAGAGCAGCATATTAAAAGAGAAAAGGCCACTTCAAATATTTGTACGGCACAGGCCCTGCTCGCCAATATGTCGGCGATGTATGCGGTTTATCACGGTCCTGCAGGCCTGAAAAGGATCGCAACCCGTGTTGCCATCCTCACCCAGACCGTGGCCGAAGCGATACAGGCCAGGGGGTTCACCCTTTTATCCGAAAATTATTTCGATACCATCGTTGTTAGAACCGAAAACCAGGAACAGGTCCGCGCCAAGGCGGAAAGACAGCAGATCAATCTCCGGTACATAGGAAATGACCTCATTGGGATTTCACTGGATGAAAGCATCACGGTGGCCGATCTCTATGACCTGATCAACTGCTTTGAGAATGATACAGACCCCGTGGCTTTCGACATTCACCAGGACGATGAACCCGAACATATTCCGGCTGCTCTCACCAGGACCAGCCCCTACCTAACTCACCCGGTGTTCAACACGCATCACAGTGAAACGCAGATGATGCGTTACATCAAGCAGCTGGAGAACAAAGATCTCTCCCTGAACACGTCAATGATCTCTCTCGGAAGCTGTACGATGAAGCTGAATGCTGCCAGTGAAATGATCCCCCTGAGCTGGACACACTGGGCGAATATGCATCCTTTTGCACCGGATTCGCAGGCACTGGGATATAAGTACGTGGTGGATGAATTGTCGGCCTACCTCTGCAGCATCACAGCCCTCGATGCCTGCAGCCTGCAGCCCAATAGCGGCGCGCAGGGAGAATATGCAGGCCTGCTCACCATCCGGGCTTACCACGAAAGTCGTGGAGATCACAAGCGAAACGTGATGCTGATCCCGATCTCGGCGCACGGAACAAACCCGGCTTCAGCGGTGATGGCAGGGATGAAGGTAGTGGTGGTAAAGGCCCTGGAGAACGGATACATTGATGTGGAAGATCTGAAAGCGAGGGCTGAACAGCACGCCGATGCACTTGCCGGAATTATGATCACTTATCCCAGCACGTACGGCGTGTACGAAGAAACCGTAAAGCAGATCACCGAGATCATCCATTCGCACGGTGGGCAGGTGTATATGGATGGGGCCAATATGAACGCGCAGGTGGGGCTCACTGCACCCGGCCTGATAGGCGCCGATGTTTGCCATCTTAATTTGCATAAGACCTTTGCGATCCCTCACGGTGGTGGCGGCCCTGGTATGGGCCCGATTTGCGTAAAAAAGCACCTGGAACCCTTCCTGCCCGGTCACGTCAGCCTTCATTCAGGAAGAAAGGCAAATGCCGTTTCCGCAGCGCCTTATGGAAGCGCTTCCATCCTGCTGATCAGCTATGGGTACATTCGTATGCTGGGTCGCGATGGCGTGCGTGCCGCCACGGAATACGCCATTCTCAATGCCAACTATATGCGTGCCCGCCTGGAAGGGCAATTTGATATTCTTTATACCAATCACAACGGTCAATGCGCCCACGAATTCATCGTTGACCTGCGGCCATTCAAAAAATCCGCCGAGATAGAGGCCGAAGATGTGGCCAAGCG
>CAMLEM010000162.1 GCA_946479005.1 uncultured Chitinophagaceae bacterium
AGTTGAGCACATAGGGATAACAACGCCAGTCGCGTTGTTGACCGCAGGACACCGAATTGCCGGTGCGCTGCACGGTAGTGATGGATCCGGGCGTGGGGTCACCGGTGGTGGATCCGCCGTTACCCATTCTTGCCGATGTGCCTTCGAAGCTGGAATTATTCGCATCAAAACGATCATCCAGCCCATCCCCGTCCGTATCAGTTCCCAGCAGGGTTACCAGGTCATCCGGGTACCCGTTCAGGTTCAGGTCATTTCCTTCGATCCGGTCAATGAGGCCATCGTTATCCGTATCTAGGTCGAGGTAATCGGGTGTGCCGTCAATATCCGTATCCACCACGTGGATCCCTTCTCCGCCCCAGCCTGAAACATTATCGTGTGTATCAATGAGCCCATCAAGATCCGCATCGGTATAAACGGGAAGCACATAACCAAAAGTGGTCAGGCCTTCCACGTGATCAGGGATCCCATCGTCATCGGAATCGATATCATACATATTTTCCCTTCCTGTGCCATCGGTATCCGGGAAGCTGAGCGAACCCAGGGCCGCCTGCGCGGTGTTGCGCCCATCCGCGTTGATCGCTCCATCGATCATTCCGTTCCAGTCTGCGTCGGCAAACTGTGCTTCCGTTACATCTGTGATACCGTCATTATCGCTGTCCACGTCGTAAGGATTGGGACGCGCATCGCTGTCGAAATTCTTGTATGGCCAGCTGTCTGCGCGGCCATCACTATTGCCGTCAGCGCCAGTCCTCAAGAATGCATTGGGTGCATTATCAGGGTTTCCATCATTATCGGTATCGCCGTCGATGGCATCATTGAATCCGTCGCCATCCGTATCTACCCCGCTGTCTTCTTTGCCGTTGTTGTTGGCATCCGCGCCATACACTTCCACCATATCCGGGATACCATCATTATCACTGTCGAGATCCAGGTAGTTCCCAATCCCGTCGCCGTCTGAGTCATTGGCACCAAGGCCCACACCGGAACCGGATACACCGCCTCCGCTGCCATCCACGTTCTGGGAGAAACCATCATTATCCGTATCGGAATAATTGTCTATGCGGCCGTCGCCATTGGCATCCACGCCAAAGCTTTCCACGGTATCGGGGATCCCGTCATTATCACTGTCCAGGTCCAGGTGATTGGGAATGCCATCAAGGTCCTTATCCATCGTGTCATTCACCCCGTCTCCATTGGCATCTATCCACCCGGGGAAATTGGTATCATAAAAATTGGGGATGCCGTCGTTATCGGAGTCGGCACTGGGATCAAAATTATCATTGAACCCATCCGTGTTGTTATCCACGTAACCGGGATAGTTTACATCATTCCAGTTGGGAAAGCCGTCTCCATCGTGGTTGCCCAATGCGGTTGCATTGTTGATCTCCACATAATCAGGAATACCATCATTATCATCATCAATATCCGGGCAGGCTGTAATGAACACATTGATGCGGATCGTATCGTCGCAGGTACCGGGCCCGTCAAAATAAGCGTAATACACCCCTGTTACCGAGATGGGGTTTGCAGGGTTGTACCTGTTCGCCAGGGTAAAGGGAATGCCTGAATGATAAGTATATCCTGCGTACTGCGCCGAAGGCAGCGTTACAGTGGTCACGGGGCAGATATTCGTCAGTACGGTATCGCCCAGTGGTGTACAAGACCCTGTGATAATGTCGGAAACAGGACCGGGGTTGTTACATCCCGCTGATATCACACCACTGGAGTCTGCCAGGCTGAGCAGCGAAAGCTTTCCTCCATAGCTGATCCTTGCGCGGTTGCTGATCGTACTGTTACAGGCGAAGACCTCGCAGGAACGGGCGGTATAAACTTCAAAGGTCACTGTTCCTGATCCGTCAGGAGCTACCTCACCACCCGTGGTTCCATTCGCACCGGTTCCCAAACGAAAGACAACCCTGTTATTGGTAAAATCATACTCCGCCTCGTCATTGGCCATTGCATCAGATTTGGCAACACCGTTGATCCGGAGAGAACCGGGTTTATAGGTGGTGCCCACTGGTATGTTATCGTATATCGTGGTAGCGGTACTGGCATCATTACCAGAGTTCGTATAGTCGATCTGGTAACGGATCTCATCCCCCGGCAGCAGGCTTCCCCCGTTAATGTCGGTAGAGGTTTTCGACATATTAAAGGTGGGCGTGTACTGCGAGATCGCCGTTGAGGCCACCTGGATCATGTAATTTTCCGAAGGAGAGCTGAAACGAATACTGGCCGAGCTCTGGTTATTACCCAGGATGACATTTCCTGCGTTGGGCACTTCGATGATATCGGCATCATAACCCAGGGTATTGGGATAAGCCGGGTTCCTCGTGGTTACCAGTGCTCCCTTATAGGAAATGGTACTGTTCCACATATCATTGAGATTGGCCGTGGCATTCGGCGTAAGGTTTGTGTAAGTTCCCACTGAAGGATTTGAATCCTGCTTGAAAGAGAATTCATCTGTGGAAACACGGTCACCGTCGAAAACAACAGCGCCCAGCTCGATACTTACAGGCCCTGAAGGTGGCGTGAGGAATCCGGAGATCGGCACGGTCAGGGGCGGGTCTCCTCCATTCATTATCACGGATCCGTCAAATACGGTAAGATTTCTCACGATGGTCGCGGGATCTGAATAAGCGATCACGAGGGTCCATCCTGCGGCAGAATTCTGCACTCCGGTTGGGTTAACAACATTGGCGATGGTATAGGTTCCGTTCGCGTTTGCCGCATTGATCAGCGAAGTGATATCACGGAAGCATCGATAACCGGTGTGCGGTAATCCCGGTACCAGCACATCATTATGGTAATCGGTTTGAGTTGAGGTAACATCTGTATAGGTTGATGATCCTGGCAGTTTGAGCTTCACCGTGGTTTCATTCACGATCCAGGAAGTATTTGTTCCGCTGGAACCCTGGGTGGCGCCCCAGTATAGCCCCGCGAACAATACCTGCGAACAGGATGGAAGAGTGAGGTCAGCACTGGAGGAGTTAAATGTCTCATCTGTACTCCCCTCCAGCGACAGATCAAAAGAAAGATCAGAACTGGTATTCACATCCTGGTGCACCTCCACGGCGATCACATTCGTTCCGGCAACAAAATTTGATGGCGCGAGATAATATGTTACATAACTGGATTCAGCGGCTCCGGAAACGTTTGAACTGGCTAGCGTTCCGTGCGCGATTGCGCCCGAAGGCATATTGGAGCGGATCACTTCCACGCCATTAATGTACACCACGGCCCCGTCGTCCCTGTTCAACTTCACGATGTAAGTAACATAATCCGAAGGATTCGCAATCGTAATCGATTTCCTGAAATAAGTGGTGATATGCTTGTTACTGGCACTGCCACCATAACTCACCGTGGTATTGATATGAGGGTCACCATAGCCAAAGTAGCCGTACCCTGAAGACCAGGAGGCATCGTTATAACCCGTCGTTTCCCAATTGGCCGGGCGGGTATTGTTATCCAGGTATTTCCAGTTGGAATTGAGGGGTACGATCACATCCTGGTAAGCATCCAGGGTGAGATCAAAGGAGATATCAGAACTACCCGTGGTCACCTGGTGTATTTCCACGGCGATGGTATTTGTGCCGGACACGAAATAGGTGTTCGGAAGGGAATAGGTGACGGTGGCATTCTCAACGTCTCCTGAAGCCAGGGTGGAATAACTGACAACGCCGGCAGGCATATTTGCCCGGTTGATCTCTGTTCCGTTAATGTATAAAACCATTCCATCATCGTATTTAACGGAAACCTGGAAGGCTTTATAGTTGGTAGGGTTTGAAATGGTGATCTCCTTCCGGAAATAGGTTGTTATGTATTTATTCCCACCGGGCGTACAGGCACCGCCGCTTCCGCCGGAAGGAACGCAAAAAGCCTCATCCCCATCGCCATATCCCATTTCTGTTACGTTAGAAGGCCAGGCGCCGTCAGCATAACCCGTATTTTTCCAGGTTGCGCCGGGAGCATTGGCCAAATTATTAGCCCAGTATTTCCAGGAATCACCAGTGGAGATAAGTTTTGCAATGGCGGTTGTACCCACAAGCTTCAGGTCGAATGAAATGTCGGAACTCGAGGCACCATTCTGGTGCATTTCGATGGCTATCGTGTTGCTTCCTGCCACAAATTTGCTGGTTGGAACTGTAACGACGATCACATCATCCTCAACTCCCGCAGAGGCCAGCGTTGAATATGAAACGGCGCCGGAAGGCATATTATCCCTCGCGATCTCCGTACCATTCAGGTATAACACGAATCCATCGTCCCTCAGAACATAAAAAGTAAAAGCGCCATAGGCGGAGGGATTGGCGATGGAAAAAGTTTTTCTGAAATAGGAGCTCAGGTATTTATTCCCGGTGGGAACACAAAGCGTACCTCCTCCCCCGGATGGAATACAGGTGGTTTCGTCCCCGTCGCCATACCCCAGCTGGCCATTTCCACTCGGCCAGGCACCATCCGCATAACCTGAGGTCTTCCAGGAACCTGCAGGGGCGGCACCCGTGGACCAGTATTTCCAACTCTCACCGTAATTGATGATCGTTGTTTCACTGGTGCTGCCTCCATCGATATCGATATTCACGCCGACGTTATCATTGTTTACGCCACTTCCGGAGGGTGCAATTTCACTCGTTGGCTCACCGGAGGTTCTGACTATACTATTTGAAACAAATACAATGTTCCCCTTTACGGAAGGATTACTGTACCTGGGCGTGAAATTGCGAAGTACCTGGGCCGTCAATTGCTGGCAGCCCAGGAGCATCGCGAGAATTAAGAAGATCTTTGTGTTTTTCATAGTCTCGATTCGTGAAGTTGTTCTCTGCTTATTGAACCACTACCTTCTGTAGCATCGCATCGCCTTTC
>CAMLEM010000163.1 GCA_946479005.1 uncultured Chitinophagaceae bacterium
GCGCTGCAGGATCAGCGGCAGCACCGGTTGCTGTGTGCCGATCGACTGCCCGAGTTCGCCTTCTCCTTCGATGATCCAATCGGGAAGGCGCTCTCCCAGTATTTTCCAGGCTGAGCCTTCTTTTTTCATATTGAAAAGGATCCTGTCGCCCCGGTCGTTCACTACATTCACTGAAAAAAGCTCCTCGTTGGGGCTTTTCAGCTTCCGGAAATTAAACTCTCTTAAACGACCATTGATCTTTACCAGGCGGGTGAATTGCACCATTCTCACAAACTGCATAATAGGGGGATTGAATGAAAGAATGCAATCACAATTTGTGTGCTAGACCTTAGTCATAGCAGGAAAATATTGTTAACGTTGAAAATTTTCTTAGCGGATCAAAGTGAAATGACCTTTTTCATAATATGAGCGACCGTTGAAATCAATGGCCCTGGCCTGCCATACAAAGGTCCCGGTGTTCTGCAAAACACCATTGATCCGGCCATCCCATCCCTGGCCGTTCACGCGGGTACTGAATACCAGTTGACCCCACCGGTTGTAGATATTAAAAAATTCTATCTCCTTTATCCCGGCTGCAATGGGCCGGAGAAGGTCGTTCCTGCCGTCGCCATTTGGGGTGAATGCAGTGGGAACAAAAATAGTGGGTCCTCCCCGGAATACCTGGATCCGAAGGAAAGCCGAGTCCCTGCAACCGGCAGCACTTGTTCCGACCACCTTATAGGTTATGAAGCTCGAAGGATCAGGGAAAATGGCTACAGGGTCTGCAATATCCGTGGCATTCAGGAATAAGGCCGGTGACCAGTTGAAAAATTCGGCTCCCGTCGCAAGCAACTGCAGGGGCTGGTTGACAACCACAGCCGTATCTGATCCGGCGGAAATATTCATTTTGGGTTGCACAGTGATCCTCACGGTATCCCTCGAAGGTTTGGGACAGCCCCTGGTATCAAATGCAGTGAGCACATAATCCGTTGTCCTCGGTGGGTGAGCCTCGGTTACCAGGGAACCTGGTTGGGTGATACTACCCGCCGGCGACCAACTCCAGCTTGATCCGTCCGTCAGGCCCCTGAGAAAGGCCACCGTATTATAACAGACCGTGCTATCCGCACCGGCATTGACGAGCGGGTAGGGGACGGTGGTCACCCGGATCATTTCAGTGGCGTTGCATCCTCCAATGAAAGCGTTCACCTGGAAATCAGTAAAAGGGGAGCTGGTAAAGACAAATGGATCCTTTACTGTTGGATCAATGATCTGTGCCGCAGGCGTCCATTGATAGATCAGTCCATCGGACTGGATACGCAGTTGCAAAGTGTCGCCCCGGCAAACCAGGGTATCAGGCATAGCTAACAGGGTCACGTGATCTACCACGTTTACCCTGACAGAATCCCTGTTCTTACAACCGTTCTCATCCAGGTCCACATAATACGTTGTGGTTGTGATGGGCGAAACGGTCGGAGTTGCCGTATTAGGGTTTGTAATATTTACCAGCGGTGTCCAGCTAAAGATCCCTGCCCCCGAGGCCTGCAGGGTAAGCGCGTCATTCACGCAGATCAGGGTATCCCGGAAAGCGAGTGTGATCGGGGGTTTTTCAATAATGGATACCAGCTTCTCTACGGTATCACGGCATCCCCGGGTATCTGTTACAATGAGCCGCGCCCGTTTTGTCCCCAACTGGGAATACGTATGAACCGGGTTTTGCAAAGTGGAAACATCATTTGTTCCAACATCGCCAAAATCCCAATTCCAGCTGTTGGGCGTGCCAAATACAGAACTGGTTTGATCGTTGAACTGGGTAGGTTTACTGATGCAAATGCCGGTAAAACTAAAACCAGGTTCAAATCCCGGCCAGGCGTGTATCACCGACTCCGTGGAATCTGAACAAGTTTGCCCCCGGTTGATCACCAGCTTCACTTTGTAATCTCCGGGCGAAGGAAATGAATAATTCAATGGGTTGCCGGTGGCAGTGTGAATGAGATTGTTGGAAAGATCGAATAACTGCCATTCCGTTGTGGTGATAAGAGGACTGTTCGACTGGTTTGAAAGGGTAAGATCCAGCGAGTTCTTGCAAAGCGAATATTCAGGCAGGAGGATCGCTCCTGCGATCTCGCAATCTGCAATGTGGATCTGGAGGTCTTTTCTTTGTCTTGCGATTACCTGTCCTCCGCGAATCTCCGACACACAAACGGTGACCACGTAAATCCCGGCAGGGGGAGCGATCCCTGTGATCAAACCTGTATTGGGATTGATGGATACCGCCGGTCCCAGGGGACTTCCTCCATCGAAAGGCGAAGCATAAGGCACGGAAGGAAAGGGAGGAGGGTCGGTTGCCACGGTGCTCCCCCCGGCTGTGTTCGTGCTTGCGTACGCATTGCAGAAAGAATAGCGCAATTCATCGCCGTCATCGTCTTCAGCGGCAAAGCTATAGGTCATATCATTGTTGGCGCAAACGATCACAAGGTCTGAACCAATGAAATGCGCACTGTTATTTTGAAAAGCACTTGCAATGGATGCTGTTCCCGGAATATCACAGGTATAAGTGGCGCCAATATTATTTCCACTCAAATTGCTGATCCCATCAATGCGGTAATTGATCTGGCTCGCGAGTACATAACCGAGCTGGCTGGAGGGAAGCTGGACCGTGAAGGTATAATAAGCCACGTCGTAGCAGACCTGGGGAGGGTTGGTGATGCAGGGATCCCCGCCTGAAAGGGTGATATTCTCCGATCCCGACATCGGTACATTGAGGTCCACTACGCGCTGGTTGCTGAAGCGATCGAATACGGAGATGATATTGACCGCGGGGAATTGCCTCCCGCTGCCGCACCGCTGAAATAGCTTGAGGGTAACCTGGTAGGTGTGAAGATTTCCGTTGCTGCCCTGGTAAGAGTAATACATCTCTCCCCCTGTGATGTGGCTGGCCAGTACGGGTACGCCCACGAATAATAAAAAACAGGTTTTCAGCAGTTTCTTCATTTCCTGCCCCGGATGAAGGGTAACTTTAAAGATAAGCAATTTAAACGGCGGTTAGAAGCCCTTAGTTGCCGGTTAATTTCGAACCAACCCTTGATTAGCAGCCTTCGTCTTCCCTGGGAATTCACTATTTTTAAGATTAAACCTTCCCAATGAGATCGATTATACTGATCATCGCGATATTTTGCTTTCAAAACGGGTTTACCCAGGAATGTAAGGTGAATAAGAGTACTGACCCCTATACAAAAGAGGTCAGGCTTTCATCAGGATTCATTCAGCTGGATGGCGGGTCAGTCACCATTGATGCGACTAAGCCTGAGATCGATCTCCTGTTTTCCATTGAAGGTTCCGACAAGTGTTTTGATAACAACTCCACCGCTTATATTTTTTTTGAAGGAAGCAAGTCCAAAGGGAGCATCCGCAATGGCGGGACAATGAACTGCGAAGGATTATTTCATTTCATATTTCGCAATTCCCAAAGCACAACATCATTGTTGAACCGCCTGATGACTCAAAAGGTCACCCATATCGTGTTTACAGGGAATAACAAGAAGGAGACGACGGTGACTTTTGGCCCCCTGGAACAGGAGGCGGTTAGGAATTTTGCCACCTGTATCGTGAATGAGGCGAAAACCCTGCTTTGACAGGGTTTGCGGGTGGCCATTTGACTTTGAATGAGAACCCCACTGCTAATAATTTTATTTTTTCTTCCCCTGGCCATCATTGCGCAAGAGGACCCGGAGTTTCCCCGCGGAGGGGTATTTTATTTATCAGCTCAACACGGAGTGAAGACCGGCTTTGATGAAAACCCGGATCTTTTTGTCGGAGGGGTCGGCATATCCGGCCAGATTACATTGATCCCCTCCCATTTACGCGGTGGATTTTATGGCGATCTCGCATTCACGAACAAACGGTTCACCTTTTTAGTGGGTCCGAAGCTTGCTTGGAAAATAAAAACCTTCCAGGTAAAGCCTCTTGGCTCTGTTTTTAATCTCCAGTTGCAGGCTGAATTCCTCAAAGGAAGTTTTGGGGAAAAATTGTTGGGAGGTTCCGTCGGGCTGGAGATATTTCAGCTTTTTATGATCCAGGTAATGACACACCGGGATCTTGAAAATCAGGACTGGTGGTTCAGGGCCGGCCTGGGATGGAATCTGTTGCATAAAAAAAGAAGATCAGCAACGGGCAGCGACCCTTTGCGTAGACAATAAATCTGAATGGGAAAAACAGCACTGGTCATCAGCGGAGGGGGTTCCAAGGGCGCCTATGCGGCCGGGATCGTCAGGCAGCTTTCCATAGAGCAGCCTGACCTGCAATTCGATATCCTCATAGGCACCAGTACCGGTGCCCTAATCGTGCCCCTGGTGGCATTGGATGAACTCGACCTGCTGGAAGAGCTCTATACCACCGTGGATACCGGCGACATCATTACCGTAGGAAATATCGGCTCCCGCCTGATGAGTGATAATTCCCTTTACGATGCCCGGCCCCTTGGTGAACTTTTGACGGAGAATTTTGGTGATGATAAATGCGAGCGGCTCCTCGAATCGCCAAAACAGGTGTTCGTGGCCACTACCTGTCTTCAGACAGGCAACACCGTTTATTTTACAAACCGGGAACCCGCATTTCTTTCTGAATATGAGATCCGGTCCGTGACCACAGCCGACCAGGTGAGGAGAGCTGTGATGGCTTCAGCTTGTCAGCCTGTTTTTATGCCCCCCATTGAATTGATCCCGGGTTCGCGTCCGGTCAGGCAATACGTGGATGGAGGAGTTCGGGAATATGCCGGTGTGCAGCTGGCCATTGATGCCGGCGCCGAGGAGATTTTTGTCATTCTCCTTTCCGCGGAAGCCAATGAGATCGTGGAAAAGCCCTTCGGCAATGCTTTCGATAT
>CAMLEM010000164.1 GCA_946479005.1 uncultured Chitinophagaceae bacterium
GGTGGCCACTGACCTGGAAACGGTTATGCGGGTGCAACTGGATATTGAAGCGAAGGACAGCGGCAAGGTGTGTATTCCTGCCCGCATCCTGATGGATTCGCTGAAGAACATACCCGATCAGCCGCTCACCTTCAATATCGATAAGAATTTCGGGATCGAGATCACCAGCGATAACGGGAAATACAAGGTAATGGGTGAAAATCCTGATAATTTCCCCAAGGAGCCGGCGGCGGACGGAACGACCTCTTTCACGATCCCTGCCTTAGCCCTGGTAACCGCTATCAATAAAACCCTTTTTGCCACAAGCAACGACGACCTGCGGCCTGCCATGACCGGCGTTTTTTTCGAATTGGATAAGAAAGGAATGCAATGCGTGGCCACAGATGCACACCGGCTGGTTCGCTATAAAAGAAAGGACGTAAGCTGCCCAAAACAAGATTCATTTATCGCCCCAAGAAAGCCATTGAACCTGTTGAAGGCTGCGATCCCTGCTACTGATGAAGAGCTCACGATCAGTTATAACAGTAACCACCTTTTTGTTACCCACGGCACCACGCAAATGAGCTGCCGGCTGATTGATGCCCGGTTCCCGGATTACAAGGTGGTGATCCCTACTGACAATCCATATAAGCTAACCGTCAATAAAGCTGATTTCCAAAGCGCTCTTCGGAGGGTGAATGTATTCAGTAACAAGAGCACCAACCAGGTGGCGCTGAACATCACCGGCAGTGAATTGCAATTAGCCGCCCAGGATATCGATTTCAGTTTTGAGGGGAATGAAAGGATGAAATGCCAGTACAATGGCGAAGACCTGATGATCGCTTTCAATGCCAAATTCCTCATTGAAATGCTCGGGGCCACAGATAGTGAAGAGGTCAATATCGAGCTCTCCACACCTACAAAAGCGGGAATCCTCAAGCCTTCCGACCAGGATGAGAATGAAGACCTGCTGATGCTGGTGATGCCTTTAATGCTGAATCAATAAGCCGTTTCTTTCTTTTTCTCGCAATGATGTATTCGGCCAGCAGCAGGTTCGGCACCCAGCCCAGCCAGGCCACCGCCCGGTAAACATCCATCGGAGGAAGTTCCCAGCTATTCGTGATCGCATATTTCCAGGCTCTCAGGGTCAGGGCCGATAAAGTGAGGGCATAGCTCCTGATCATATAAGCGCGGTGCGCGCGAAAATGGTGTTGCCTTGCCTTCACCAGCGCCATTGCCGTGCAAAAGATCCAGAGCGTCGCAAGCATAACGAACGCGAGTCGGGATCCCATTCCACCGTTCGCATAAAAACCCATCAGCAGGCCGGCAGGGCCTGTGATCAGCAGTACATCGGTAACATACACATAGCCGAGCAGACGGTGCAACCGCGAATTCTTTTTCAGCAGTGTCTTTGAAAATTGGGTGAACCCTGCAAACAGTACCCACATACTTGCATATACGTGAATAAAGAAGGCAACCCTCCAGTGGTCGGTATCTATGTATTGCTGTTTAATCCTGAGAAAACCAACGTCTGTATTATAAGGAATGTAGGCCAGCGTGATGCGTGCCATCAGCCAGGAGAAATAGGCCAGCAGCGAAAGCAGGATGAAATTGAATATGTTTGCCCGGGTTAGAATTTAGCTTACATTTAGTTGAACAAGCTTCTCTCGCCCAAATTTAAACCTTCCGGTATGAGATATCTCTTTCTGCTCCTTGCCTTCGGCTTCCTGTCCTGTAACAACGATTCAGAAGAAAAAGACACGCAATCCGCGGAAAGCGGGGTAGTACCAAGAACGGCTTCTGCCTCGGCCCCCGGCGACCCGCTCTCCAACATTCCCACCGCGCCCGTTACCGAATCCCTGCTGGGATCCTTTGTAGGTCCGTTTGGCGATAATAAGATCACGATCCTTATCACTACCGCAGAAGGCGACTCTGTGAAAGGTCGTTCCATTGTGGGGGGCAACGACAGGCCTTTCACGGGAACGAAGGTGATTGAAAACGGGCTCCATAAGGTACACGCTGTTGAACCCGGCGATGATGCCCACGATGGCGTTTTTGATTTTAGCCTTTCGGAAAATGACCCCACCCTGATCACGGGAAAATGGCAGCCTTACGACAAGAAATTAAAGGCAAAAGAATTCAGCCTGAAAAAAAGAGCTTTCAATTATGACCCTTCGGTCGGATCATACCCCGAAGCCTCCCAGCGTTTACTCGTGCCCGACGATGTTGAGAATATGATGAAAGAGGACCTGGAGTTTATGCGGAACGAGATCTTCGCCAGGCACGGATTCTGTTTCAAGAAAAAACACCTGCGCCAGCAGTTTGAAAATGAGGAATGGTATGTTCCTAATACGGTTGACATCAAAGGTCATCTCACCGAAATTGAAAAGAAGAACATCGAGATGATCAAACGTTATGAAAAATATGCAGAAGAATACGGAGATGAATACGGAAGGTGAAAAATTAGAATTTTCGATCCTGGAAGTATATGATAATTACATTCCTGCCCATATTTCAATGGGGCGGTTACAGGACCAGGGGATCATTTGCTGGCTGAAAGATGAGAACACCGTAACGATCGATCCCCTCCTTTCCATCGCCGTCGGCGGCATCAAGCTGATGGTTGCCACACACCAGCTCGACAGGGCCCGGGCCATCCTCGGGGAACCTTCGTAACTTTAGATTCAATCTGCCCAATGGATATCATCGAATATTTCAGCACGCTGGAACACCGGCCCATAGAGAGACTGGCCATCCTGGTGGGCGGTATGCTGATCCTTTGGATCCTCGAAGGCTCGATTCCCCTGCTTCCCCTCAGCTACCGAAAGAACAAACTGCGTCACGCGGGCGTAAACTTCATTTTCACGGTGATGCACCTCATCATCCATACTTTCCTGGCCATCCTGATCGTGATGCTCAGCGACTGGTGCGCCGCCAGTGAATTCGGGCTTGTTTATTGGCTGAATGCGGGCGTGGCGGGCGCGATACTGATCGCCGTACTTGCGCTTGATTTCAGCGGATGGCTCGTTCACATTGTGATGCATAAGGTGAGATTCCTCTGGAGATTTCATCTTATCCACCACACGGACACCAAGGTGGATGTTACGACGGGGCTTCGTCACCACCCCGGTGACAGCCTTTTACGCGGGATATTTTTTCTTTTGCTCATCTTCCTCTCCGGCGCACCGATGTATGGCATAATGATCTATTACACCCTGGCCGTATTGGCCACAGGGTTCACGCACGCCAATATCTCATTAAATCCCGGGCTGGATAAGGCGCTGGGATGGGTGCTTGTTTCTCCAAATATGCACAAGGTGCACCATCACTGGAAACAGCCCTATACCGACAGCAACTATGGAACCGTATTCTCCATCTGGGACCGGATGTTCGGAACCCTGATGAAACTGGAGCCGGCCCAGATACGATATGGGATCGACAAACATTATCCCGAGGAAAAAGATGAAGATGTGGTGGCCCTGCTAAAGAAACCATTCCAAAAACTCGACCTTCCTTGATCGCACACGCATTGATACCGGCCCGGCTGGACGCCACAAGATTTCCCTCCAAGCTGATGCAAATACTGGGTGATAAAACAGTGATCCGTCACACCTATGATTCGACCCTTGCAACAGGATTATTCTCCCAGGTGATCGTGGTAACCGACAGCCCCGCGATCTTCACTGAGATCACGGTGGCGGGTGGCAGAGCCGTGATAAGCCGGTACCCCCACGAAAGCGGCACTGACCGGATCGCGGAAGCAGCCGTCGACCTCGAGGCCGATATATTCGTGAATGTTCAGGGCGACACACCATTTGTGAAAAAAGAACCCCTTGAAAAACTCCTGCTCCAATTTGAAGATCCTGTTGTACAGGTGGCTTCACTTATGCAATTACTGGAAAAAGAATCCGAGATCAATGATCCAAACTATGTGAAAGTGGCCGTGGACTCAAAAATGAATTCCTTGTACTTCAGCCGCAGTCCCATTCCCTACCGCCGGGATCAATTTGCCCCCGTTACTTATTATGAACATATCGGCGTTTATGCGTTCCGGAAAAAAGCCCTCCTCGATTTCACTGCCTGGCCAATGACTCCCCTGGAAATCGTGGAAAAGATCGAATGCCTGCGCTTCCTGGAAAATGGTATCCCCCTAAGAATGGTGCTCACGGATTATATGGGAGTGGAGATCGATACACCTGAAGATCTCGAAAAGGCTTCCCGGTATTTGAAAGGCGGATGACCCGGGAATCCTGCATCGGGATTTGGGATTTGGATTTAATCCTCCGATCTGCCATTGATAAAATTTATGTTTGCAACTATGAAGTTTAGAAATTTCAAAATGATCGGCTATGTGGTGTTTGGCCGGGGAGCTTTCAACCAGCTCGACGAGATCCTGCAGCCCCACCGCAGGGAAGGGTTGCCGATGATTTTCCTGCTGGATCATTATTTCAGGGGAAAGGCCCTGGAGGCGCGCATTCCTCTTCGCGGCAACGATAGGATCCTTTATGCAGATGTCAGCAATGAGCCAAAGACCAGCCAGGTGGATGAGATCGCGGGTCAATTGAAAGATCAATTTGGAAATATTTCCGGCGTGATCGGCATTGGGGGTGGATCGACGATGGATCTTGCCAAGGCCGTTTCCCTGATGATGAACAACCCGGGATCATCCGCCGATTACCAGGGCTGGGACCTGGTGAAATTTCCCGGCGTTTATAAGGCTGGGATCCCAACGCTTAGCGGAACGGGAGCCGAGGTTTCGCGCACCACTGTTCTGACCGGTCCAACGAAAAAGCTGGGGATGAATTCTGATTTCACGCCCTTCGACCAGGTGGTGCTGGATCCTGAGCTCACTGCAAATGCTCCCGCTAACCAGCGAT
>CAMLEM010000165.1 GCA_946479005.1 uncultured Chitinophagaceae bacterium
ATATGGATGCCACTACTTCGCTATCAGCGAAATTCATCGCACAACCATAACTTTCGATATAAAACCGCTTGCGGAAGCCCGTTGGTTCCGTCAAAGCCGGGGCAAATGCCTCGCCCTGCCTGGTTTCGTCATGTTTCTTCTGCGTCAGCGACTCAAGCATGCTTACTTTATAATTTTTGCTTTAAAATACCGGGACGCAAATATACACGAAAAGCATCGATTTTCTGACAGGATGTCAGCTAAAGAAGTAGAGATGAAGATGTTGGTTCCCGAAACTGTGCTTACAGCCGGTCCCTGAGCGGAAAACGGGACTCGAACCCGCTACCTACAGCTTGGGAAGCTGTCGCTCTACCAGGTGAGCTATTTCCGCTGGGAGTTCTAATTTAAAGAAAAATCAGGTGCTTATTCGTTCACCAGCGCAGCGTCTTTTTCAAAGGGGCCTTTAAAAACAGAAGTATCCACGGGGAAATGGCGCGTATACACGGCATTCTGTTCAAATAATTGCTTCAGCCATTTTGCCGTGGCTTCGAAATTCCTTCCGTCCTTAGGATCAAAATCGTTCAGGATCAGGCCGCTTGCTTCTTTCATCATCGAGTTGGGATCGTCGAGGTAATAATAAAGTACGGCAAGATTATAATAGGCGGCATAGCGGATCTTTCGATCGTGCCGGTTTCCGGAAGTATAGGTCCGCTTGATCTTTTCGAAATAATCGATCGCCGGCTTCAGTTGTTCCCGTGCACCATCGATCGGCTGATTCGGGTTCATACTGAAAAGCACTTCGTTGATCACACGGAAAGCATTGTTCCAGTTATTTTTTTCGGGGTGTTTCTTTGTGTCTATGATCCACATCTGGTCATTGGCAGTCACTTCCCGGAACCCGAAATTATTGCCCAGCCTTTCTGTAAGCTGGTGCATCGCGGTATTTACAGACCGGTCGAACAGGTCCTTTGTTACGGGGATGGAATTGATCACGAAATAACCTTCAGCCATTGCCCGGTTGGCAAACTCGGGGCTTTGATAGGTTCGCTTGTTTTCCCGGTTCACCAGGTATTCATCGCGGATGTGCATTCCTTTATAATCATAGATGCTGGCCCTGGCTTCGAAGGAATAAACCACTTCCTGCCGGTAGTAATGCCGGGTACCGGTCACCTGTCCCTGGCGGTTCTTTATTTGTTCGCTTCTTTCTTTCACCGAAACAGACTCAGGCAGAAGGTCGCCGAGCTTCACCTGGATGGAAAGGTGTCCTCCTGACTCCAGCTTTTTCCAGCCTTCGATCTCCACGATCTTTTCGGGAGCGATGTCTGAAAGAAAACGGTCCATCAGGCGGGTACCCTCCACTTCCACGTGGTAGGTGCGGTAGCTGCGGTCGATCATCAGCTGCGGCAATGAACGGTACTGAACGGAGAAACGATAACGGTCGAGGTCAACCGATTTTTGTGCCTGGCTCAATGCCGGCAGCAATAAGAAGGCAAAAGCGTAAAATTTTTTCACGGGTTCGGATTTGGTTTAAGTTCTCAACGAATTTCAATGCATAGTTAGTCTCTGAAAACTGTAGTTTCTGTTAAATGGCGGATTTTGCCCCTCATCATCCGGGGGAAATGAGAAAAATACGATAGGGAGATTACGATGAAGGAGGGAAGAAGAGCACCTAAGATAATGCGGGCATAAGTTTCTTCTTCAGCCAGCTGTCCCGCACCGGGATGATCCAGCTCTTTTCAAGTTCTTCCTTTGTCAGCACCACGTTGTTGAAATATAATGTATCCGGCCCGATCATTCCGTTTTTCAACGCTTCGTCAAGCTTGCCAAGGGGTATGATCTGTATTTTAGAATCGATAACAAACGCCAGGGCAGTACGGTCAAACAAACTGACCTGGTATTCCTGTTCCATTTCTTTTAAGAAACGAACGGATCCGTCGGTGCTGCAACCTCCGACACCGGTCTGGGACTCATCGGCCATCAGGATGATGAACTGGTTAAAGAACAGGTATCCCGCAGCTTTCACCGGGTCGCCGTGGCTTTTCCATTCAGCGGTGAAAGATTCCAGGGCTTTCCTGATCCCGGAGGCCTCTTCGGCATTGAACAAACGGTTGCACTGGTAGACCCAGACCCGGGAAGAGGGGTGAAAACTACCGTCCAGAAGGTATTGAAATGAGCGATCCATCCCGCTAAATTACACACTATTCTTACAAGCAATTCTTAAAAATTGATCGCATGATCCTCGCCCGCTGGACCTACTCTAAGGATGAATGGTGTTCTTTCCTCTTCCGCCACCATAAGAAAAGAACCCTTTTACAAGCGTGGGCCAGCCGGGCGAGGTTTTTGCCGAAATCTCCCGAGGTGATATTCACCCGTGAAAGCCTGCATATAGGGGGTAGAAAACTGGACCTGGTAGCTTCTCAAAAAATAAAAGAGATTAACCTGTATGAGGAGGGGCCGGTGAATGTAATGCGCATTGTGCTGGAGGGCGAGGAACTGCCGATCCCCATTCCCCGGGGGAAGCTGCGTGAGGCGCTGGAATTGAGAAAAGAGCTAACCCTCTGAACTTATCACATAGCTGTAGCGGCAGATCAGGCCAGGCTTTCGGCGATTAACTCCGCGATATCCTTCACCGTTACTTCTGATTCCTTTTCCTCCAGCTTCACACCATCCGTCAGCATCGTATTGCAATAGGGGCAGGCAGAGGCGATGACGCCCGCCCCGGTTCCCAGGGCCTCCTGGGTGCGTTCAACATTGATCCTTTTATTGCCGGGCTCCTCTTCTTTCCACATTTGCGCGCCGCCGGCACCGCAGCAAAGGCCATTGCTCCGGCATCTTTTCATCTCAACGAGTTCCGCATCCAGCACCTCGAGTACGTGGCGGGGCGCTTCATAGATGCCATTGGCTCTTCCCAGGTAACAGCTGTCGTGGTAGGTGATCTTTTTTCCTTTGTAGATCCCGCCCTCTTTCAACTGGATCTTTCCCTCGTTGATCAGCTGCTGTAAAAACTCTGCGTGGTGGACCACTTCATAGTTTCCTCCCAGTTCAGGATATTCATTGGCGATGATGTTAAAGCAGTGGGGGCAGGTGGTAACGATCTTTTTGATACCATAATTATTCAGCACCTGGATGTTCTGGTAGGCCATCATCTGGAACAGGAACTCATTGCCTGCCCTGCGGGCAGGGTCGCCCGTACACATTTCTTCCTTTCCCAGGATGGCATAATTGACCTGGAGCTTATCAAGGATCAGCGCAAAGGCTTTTGTGATCTTTTGGGCGCGCTGATCAAAACTTCCCGCGCAACCTACCCAGAAAAGAATATCCGGGCTTTTGCCTTCCGCTAATAGCTGTGCTGCAGTGGGGACATTCATCCGGCGAAGATAACATCAGGCAACTAGAAAACCTGCCATAAAACCGCCGTAATAAGGTAATGGAATGGATGTTTGGGATGAGGCGACTATTTTTGTTCAATCGCGACAATGAGAACATTTTTTCAAAGACTGACAAATTGGGAATTATGGAATTTCTATGCCCTGTATTTCCCGATCAGTCCCGTATGGCTCTGGTACTGTCTTCGGAGCGGCTCTTTCTGGTTTTTCAGTTCATCCAATCCCACGCTCACGATGGGAGGCTTTGAGGGGGAACCTAAGAAGGAGATGTACGAGCAATTGCCGCCAGATAAGTTCCCCAGGACCATTTACGTGATGCACGACTGGCCCTTTGAGGAAGTGAAGAGGAAGATGGCAGAAGCGGGTCTGGCGTTTCCATTTATTGTGAAACCCGATATTGGAATGAAAGGTATCCTGTTCCGCAAGATTGAAAACGAGGAACAGTTACAAAAATACCACGAAAGGATCCCGGTGGAATACATTATGCAGGGACTGGTCGACTTACCGGTTGAGGTCAGCGTATTCTATTATCGCCATCCCACCCGTGAAAAGGGAGTGGTGAGTGGTTTTATACATAAGGAACTTCTTCAGGTGCAGGGGAATGGCCATTCCTCCTTAAAGGAACTCATCGAAGCCCACCCCCGGGCCCGGCACCGGATGGAAGAGATGCGACACCGTCACGGTCATCGCTTCGACAGGGTGATCGGAGCGGGGGAGATATTCTACCTCTCGTATGCGGGCAATCATAATCGCGGCGCGCACTTTACCAACCTGCACCGGGAGATAGATGAAGATCTTTTGAAGGTGTTTGATGAACTGAGTCATTACACCGATAAATTTTACTACGGCCGCTATGATATTAAGACAAGTTCCATAGAGGACCTGAAAAAGGGGAAGAATTTCCAGATCCTTGAGTTCAATGGCTGTGGCGCCGAACCCAACCATATCTACGATTGCGGGATGAGCATCTGGAAGGCTTACGGAACGATCTTGCATCATTGGAAAATGCTTTTCCAGATCAGCCGATACAATCATCGGAACGGAACACCTTACTGGAGCTTTAAGAAGGGATGGAAATACCTTCGGAATGCGCGAAAGCATTTCCGGATGCTCGAAAAATATGACTAGAAATCTGAATGTTTGATCCGCCTTGGCCATTCCACTTATTTTTGCAACGAACCTGATTATGGATAAAACCGGTACAATATGAGGCCTCTGCTCAAGATCTTCTTTACCGGTATGTTTGTTTCTTTCCTTGGTTCCCTGCCGCTGGGTACGCTCAACATCGCTGCAATGCAGATATCTGTCTCCGACGGCGTGGCAGCTGCGATGATGTTTTCCCTGGGTTCCCTGCTGGTGGAGATCATTTATGTAAGGATATCACTGGTGGCCATTGACTGGATCAGGAAACAGGAAAAACTCCTGAAAGCGCTGGAATGGGTGACCCTCGGTATCGTCACAGCCCTGGCAA
>CAMLEM010000166.1 GCA_946479005.1 uncultured Chitinophagaceae bacterium
CATCGTTACCAGGAAGAGCTTTGGCTATGCCGATTACCCCGAAATCAGCTTCAAACTGAATTTTCCTCCCGAGGCCAATTTATTTCGCGATGGCTCAGCGATCGAATGTTTCATCCAGGGAGAGGAACCCATCAAAGGGATCCTGATGAACCTGGAGGGTAAGTCAGGCGAGTTCCGACTCTTCGCGCCCGATTTCCCCGACTGGATCGAAGAGGACGGGCTGGGAATCAAACTGGCGCCCGACACACGCACCACCAGCATTATGAAAAAACAGTTGAAGGAGATCGAAGGGAATAAGCCGTTATATCAATTATTTGAAAGGCTCCATAGCAATGAGAAACCAGGAAAACTTCCACTCACTAATTTTTCGCCGGATAAGAAAAGTCCACTGAACGAGAGCCAGCAAAGGGCTGTCGCGGCGATTGACATCTCCCGGGATATGCTTATCGTTCACGGACCGCCGGGTACGGGTAAGACCACCACTTTGATAGAAGCGATTGCAGCGCTCGTGAAAAAAGGAGAAAAAGTACTGGTCTCCGCACCCAGCAATACGGCGGTGGACAATATCTCCCGCGGGCTAATTAAAAAAGGGATCAAACTTCTCCGCGTTGGGAACATCAACAAAGTGGACGAACTCGTTTTTTCACATACCCCTGAGGGTAAGCTTGGTAGCAGTGGTGCACAGAAAGAGATCAAACAATTAAAAAAACGCGCCGAAGAGTTTCGCCGGATGGCCCTCAAATACAAAAGAAGTTTTGGAAAGGCGGAACGCGAACAGAGAAATCTTCTTTTTAAAGAGGTCAGGAGTATCAGGGAGGAAATAAAAAAGCTCGAACATTACCACGAGGAAAAACTTTTTGAAGAAGCCCAGGTGATCTCCGGCACACCGATCGGGCTTTATGATGCGGGACTGCGGAAAATGCAATTCCAGGCCCTGGTGATCGATGAAGCGGGCCAGTGCATTGAACCCTTGGCCTGGTGTATTTTTCCTTTGGCAGGGAGGATCGTCCTGGCAGGTGACCATTTTCAGCTTCCCCCAACGGTTTTGAGTTTTGAAGCGATGAAGCTGGGGTTTAACCGCTCCATCCTGGAAGTGGCGATCGATAATGTGCCGGCCGTTCATCTTCTCGATACGCAGTACCGGATGAAGCCCTCCATTGCCGGATTTAGCAGTGATTATTTTTACCAGGGACTTTTGAGAACCGCTGAACACCTTGTGGACAGCGGGGTTCACGTGAATTTCATCGATACCTCCGGCACCGGCTTCAATGAAGTGCAGGGCCGCGACGGATCGAGTTTGCAGAATGAGGGTGAACTTGAGCTCATACAGAAGATCATAGACTCGGAAGCATTGGATCCCAGATCAACAGCGATCATCTCGCCTTATTCGGGGCAGGTTTCCGCGGCCAGGGAAATCTTTCCAAAAGAATTCAGGATCAGCACCATTGATTCTTTCCAGGGGCAGGAAATGGAGAATGTGATCGTTTCACTGGTGAGGAGCAATGAAGAAAATAACATTGGGTTTCTAAAGGACTACCGCCGGATGAATGTGGCGATGACGAGGGCGATGGAAAGATTGTTTGTGATCGGTGACAGTGCTACCATTGGAGGAGATGAGTTTTACCGCCGGTTTCTGGAGTATGTAGAAAGAAAAGGAGGATATAGAACGGCTTGGGAATATTAAATCTGGGAAGAGACTTAAGTAGTTTTTAGCCTTGAAGACGATAAGACGGAAAGGGTAGCCGAATTTCGTGGTTTCCAGTGAACTCTGTGAACCCTCCGAGTCTCCGTGGGAAACAAAAAATTAACTTTGTAAAACATACGTATTCAAATGGAAAATAAAAACACGATCATCACTGTCGAAACTACCGTGAACGCACCCGTAGAAAAAGTATGGGATTCATTTACCAAACCGGAACACATCACGAAATGGAACGCCGCCAGTGATGACTGGCATACGCCCCGCGCGGAGAATGATCTGCGGCGGGGTGGAAAGTTCAGCTCCAGGATGGAAGCTAAAGACGGAAGTGCAGGATTTGATTTCTGGGGAGTTTATGATGATGTCGTTACCCACCAGCTCATTAAATACACGATGGGCGATGACCGTAAGGTGCAGGTGGATTTCATCCCCGGGGAGAATGGCGTTCGAATCGTCGAAAGCTTTGAAGCGGAAAAAACGCATTCCGAAGAAATGCAGAGAGGCGGGTGGCAGGCGATACTGGATAATTTTAAGAAGTATACAGAGGCGCTTTAAGGTAATTCGATTTGCCTTTTGAAATCGTAGGGTTCGTTTCTCAGGTTGCGTAATGGAACTCGGATGACGCGGATGAAACGAATTTGCACGGATTTGATGCGATAATTTTGGAGAGCAAAATTGATCCGCGCAGATCCGCGTCATCCGTGTCCATTAAGATCACCGAACGATAAGAAATTCCGAAAAAATGTATTCCGGGGTTAAAAACTCTTCATCACCTTCATCCCCCCTTCCGTCAGCGCCTGCTTCGATGCTTCCACCGGCTGGCCGCTGAACTTTCCACTGACAGATTGCTGTGTTTTCACCGATCCATCCCCCAGCTTTATGAGCTTTAGATCGGCATCTATATTCCAGGAATTGGCTGCATTCGGGTCTGTATTCTTGATCGCTTTGATCAGCCCTCCCACCTTGCTTGCCTGTTTTACCCTGGTAAAATTCGTGTTCAGCACATAATCGCACTGCTTTGCCCGTGCATCCGCCTCATCAGTCACAGCGATGGAATGCACGTTCTCTTTCATCATCATTGTTACCAGGTGATTCTGGAGAGAGATCCCGGGGATCTCATCGCCCTGCCCGGTGGGAACATAGATCCCGATACGCAGGGTACCGGGCGCTTTTTCTCCTGAACTAACGACGGCTATGGGGTTTACATCATTGGTAGGATCATTATCATTATTGTTCTTCTGCTGGGTCTTCATCTGCTCGATATACGCGTTCATATTGAAGGGCTCCTTCAGGTCTTCTTCATTCTTCGTTTCCGTATAGCCGGGAGGGATCGTAAACAGCATCGAGTCGAGTTTCGTTGTGATCAGTTCGATCGTGTTCAGCTCCGTGACAACCTCGGTTGTTTTACCCTTCCCGTCATTCATATACATCGTTCTCTTCTCTATGAGCGGAAAGCCCAGTTTGCCCTTTCCACTGGTGCGGGTGATAAATTTGTCCTGGCAATCAGGTTTGGCAGCCTGTCCCCCATCTGCTGATCCGGAATATCTCATCGGACAGGTCCATTCGGGAAGGTCGATGTACCAGCCATCCGTTTTCATCATAAAACTGTCCTTCATAGAGCAGGCATCCGGCGAAGGCTTCATTTTCTGGGTGGTCCAGATATGGCGGGCGGTGAAACCATACATTTTTTTGCGCTCTCCGGTGTCAATAATGGAGTAGTACATCGTTATCGTGCCTCCCTTCTTCGTGGTTTTGGGTTGATTGACCGGCTCTTTCTTCACGGCCGGCTTTACATCTTCATCGATCACCTCTTCATTCCGGAACGGCTCGATGAAGTACAATTTCTTCTTTGTATTGAGCTTGATATAACGCTGCAAATCGCATTGCTCTATGGTTACCAGGTTTTCATTCATCCCCATCATTCCCCCGCCCTCGGTGCGTTTGCGCTTTCCCTTTACATAGATGGTTGATTCCATATTCATCCCCGAAACGGAAGTGGACTGTTTGAGTTTATATTCCTGGGCTTCGGCATTCACTGTCACCATCATCACCGCGATGGCGAACATTAAGATTTTGGCTGTTTTCATTTGCTGCTGGTTTTGAGGCGAAAATATCGCCCGTATGAAGGTACAGAAATAGGGAATGTATGAAATGGTCTAAAAGTGGTATGAAATGATTCCGGATTCCGGATTCCGGATTTGCGATTTGTGAATCCCGATGCTCGCGTAAAGGCATCCAGGAGACTAAAACCGGCACAAAATCCGGATTCCGGATTCCGGATTCCGGATTTGCGATTTGTGAAACCCGGTGCTCGCTTAAAGATTTCCACGAGACCTAAAACCGGCACAAATAACTTTACGGAGTAAAGGGTACCACGGTACCTTAAGGGTTACACCGGACTACAGAAATCCGGAATCCCAAATCCGGAATCCGGAATCCAAACTCCGGAATCCAAAATTCTCCCTAACTTAAATGATTAAATTTCTAAAATGGAAAAGACAACCTACAGCATCCACATCGATGCCCCCCGCGAGAAAGTGTGGAACGCCCTATGGGACCTGGACAATTACCGCACCTGGACAAAACCCTTTAATGAAGCCTCCAACGTGGAAACGGATGGCTGGAAGAAGGGCTCTGACGTGAAATTCACAGATGGCAAGGGAAGTGGTATGCTGGCCCGTGTAGCCGAAAACAGGCCGAATGAATTTATGTCATTCGAGCATTACGGGATGCTCCAGGACGGGGTGGTTGACACCGAAAGCGAAAAGGTAAAAGCCTTTGCCGGCTCCCAGGAGAATTATCTGCTGAAAGGGGAAAATGGTGATACCGAGCTGGTCGTGGAAATGGACCTCAGCGAAGAGTGGAAGGATTATTTTGATAAGACCTGGCCGGTGGCGTTGGAGAAAGTGAAAGAACTCGCGGAAAAGAATTGAAGATTCCGGAAGCCCAATTCCGGAATCATAAAAAAACAATCACTTGAAACATTCTTTACAACTTCTTCTCCTCCTCCTCATCCTTGCGTGCAATTCCAACAAATCTCCTGGTGAAAAGCCAGGGTTGAAAAACGTGATCCCCGGTACCCTGGAGGACACGCTGATCCACTTGC
>CAMLEM010000167.1 GCA_946479005.1 uncultured Chitinophagaceae bacterium
CCCTTATGAAGATCCCCATTCAATACAAAACCGCCAGGGAAGCGCGGTCAGTTGTGGAATCAGGCCACCGCATTTATGTTCACGGCAGCGCGCAAACGCCCACCTTCTTACTCAGGGCGTTGGCGGAAGAAGCGCCCCGCCTGAAAAACGTCGAACTCGTTTCCATCAGTGTTTATGGCGATGTGATGGTTGACCGGCCGGGGCTGGAAGAGAACTTTCACATCAACTCCCTCTTTGTTTCCGCCAGTGTGCGCGAGGCTGTCAATGATGGCAGGGGAGACTACATCCCTGTTTTTCTCAGCGAGATCCCCGAGCTTTTTAAAAGAAACATACTTCCCATCGATGTGGCGATGGTACAGGTTTCCCCGCCTGATGATCACGGCTACTGTTCACTCGGCGTGTCTGTCGACATTGCGCGTTCAGCCGTCAACACCGCGCGGCATATCATAGCAGTCGTAAACCCCAACGTACCCCGGACGCACGGCGACGGGATGATACACAGCAGTCGCTTTGATTCCGTGGTTTATTGTGAAGACCCGCTTTACGAGGCAAGGTTTGGGGAAAAGGTCACGGACGTTGAAAGAAAGATCGGTTTGCTGGTGGCTGGCCTCATTGAGGATAAAAGCACGTTGCAAATGGGCATTGGTTCGATCCCCGACGCGGTGCTGCAATCCTTACACAGCCATAAAGACCTGGGCGTGCACACCGAAATGTGTTCGGACGGGATCATCGATCTTTTTGAAAAGGATGTGATCAATAACAAGTATAAAAACATTCACCCCAATAAATCAGTTACGGGCTTTGCCCTCGGCACCAGGCGCCTGTATGATTATGTAGATGATAATCCCGCTTTTAACTTTCTTGATATTGATTATGTGAACGATCCGCATATCATCCGGAGGAACGACAGGATGGTGGCGATCAACAGCGCCATCGAGATCGATGTCACGGGGCAGGTATGTTCCGATTCCATTGGCACCTACCAGTTCTCCGGTGTGGGCGGTCAAATGGATTTTATGAGGGGGGCGGCGCTGAGCCAGGGAGGAAAACCCATCATCGCGATGCCGTCCCGGACGCATAAAGGCATCTCCCGCATCGTTGCTTACCTGAAACCCGGAGCGGGAGTGGTTACAACGAGGGCGCACGTTCATTATGTGGTGACGGAGTATGGTATCGCGTATCTTTTTGGAAAGAACCTGCGCGAAAGGGCTAGAGCGCTAATTAATATTGCGCACCCGGATGATAGGGAAGGGTTGGAGAGGAGTTGTTTTGAGAGGTTTAAGAAGTTTTCTGCGAAGGAGACGGTAAGACGGTAAGACGGAAAGGAGTTAGTAAGCTTCCCGTCTTACCGTCTTCCCGTCTTCTCCGCTTGTCTTACTCTCCTGCTTTCTTCTGCACCTTCTCCAGCGGCGCCACATACAAACTCCTTCCGTGCGTACCCAGCACGATCTCATTGTCCCTTTGTTGGATCGCTATATCGTGGATGGGCACAGAACGCGGCAGCCCCGCATTCCACATCATAAAGCTGGCGCCCCGGTTGAAACTAACATATAAGCCTCCGTCGGTTCCCACATAAAGAATGTTCGCATTCTTCGGGTCTTCCCTTATCACGTTCACCGGCTCCGCCGGAAGATCTGTGCCGATCTGCTTCCAGCTTTGCCCATAATCCTCGCTCACATACACATAAGGACTGAAATTATCATAACGGTAACCATTCAGCGTAACATAGATCCTGGATTCAAGATGCTGGGAAGGCGTTACGCGGCTCACCCAGAGTTGTTTTGTATCCAGTTTCGTAGTTGTGACTTTTTGTTTTCCTTTTACAGGTGCAGTGGCAGTTTGATTCAATTGCTCCCAGGTGTATCCCCCATCCCTTGTCACGTGAATGTTTCCATCATCAGTGCCTGCATACACCAGCCCAAACCGGAGAGGCGATTCCGCCAGTGTGGTCAGCGTGCCATAAGGCACATTCCCTTTCACCCTTCCATTGGTAAGATCAGGGCTCATCGCGATCATCGTATCCCCCTTGTTCAGGGAACGGTAGAGACGATTACTTCCCAGGTAAAAAACATCCTGGTTATGTTTGCTGAGAAGAATGGGAGATTGCCAGTTGAAGCGTAGTGGCTTTTCACCCAGTTCGTGCTGGGGTCGGAGGAATTTCTGCGAGCCGCGGCGTTCCTTATTGAAACGGTTGTAAACACCAAACTGCGATCCGGAATAAACGGTGGCATTGTCGCGGGTATCCACCTGTGCCTGCATTCCATCACCTCCATTGATGGCGCGATACCCGTATTGTCCGTTGTCGATCCAGCCGATATCTTCCTTATGCGTGGATGGCCCCCACCAGCTCCCGTTGTCCTGCATTCCTCCATAAACGTTATAAGGTTTGGCATCATCCACGGTGATGGCGTAATACTGTCCCAGTGGCGGCACATTGGCCTTATGCCAGACCCGGCCACTGTCATAGGTAATGTTTACGCCCCCGTCGTTTCCATTGATCAGGTGAAAATCCTTCCTTGGATTGACCCAGAGTGCGTGGTGGTCCACGTGTACATTCCCCTTGTCCATCGTGCGGAAGGTCTTGCCCCCGTCATCGGAGACCTGCGCGTAGAAACCGAGAATGTAAACCCTGTCGGGATTCGTATGGGAGGTATAGATCTTGGCGAAATAATAACCGTAGGTGAAGAATATCGAGATGAAATCCGTATTCGTCTTTTGCCAGCTCAGTCCGGCATCAGTGCTTTTATACACCTCGCAACCATAGATCCCCGTGTTTTGAAAACCATCGTCTGTATCGAGGTATTCCCACAATGCTGCGGGCTTCACCTTTCCGCTGGCCACCATTTCCTTTACGTTCTTCGCATTGTATTTACGCGGAAAATTATTTTTCTTCAGGAAGGTATCGATCAGGTGTGATTTCAGGTTGGCGAAATCTTCTTTTGTCAGGTCTTTAAAGATCTCCTTATGATAAAATGTATCCACTTTCTTTGTGGATGTATCAGGTCTCGGGTTATTATTGTCCACCACGGCCCAAACGATCTTCGGGTCACCCGGAAATACAGCCAGGCCGATGCGACCTGTTTTGCCCGACATAAAACCCGATCCCGGTCCACTCACCGGTTTCCAGGTTTCTCCACCATCCGAACTTTTATAAATGCCACTCGATGGCCCGCTCTCTTCAAATTTCCAGGCCCGGCGAACCCGGTACCACATTGCCGCGTAGATCTCATTGGGATTGGAAGGATTGATGTCGAGGTCCACAGCGCCCGTATTATCATCGACAAATAATGTATGCTTCCAGGTCTTTCCACCGTCTACCGTTTTAAAAACGCCTCGTTCTTTATTGGGAGAATAAAGATGCCCGAGTGCCGCTACCCAGGCAATGTTAGGATCATTGGGGTGGAGCTGGATCTTTCCGATATGATGGCTCTCGGGCAAACCCAGGTATTGCCAGTTTTTTCCGTTATCAGTGCTTTTGAAAATGCCGGTACCTGCATAGGAAGACCGGCTGCTGTTCACTTCCCCGGTTCCCACCCAGATCGTGCGGGTCTTCCAGTCAACAGCTATGTCGCCCATTGTGAGTACGTTCTCTGAATCGAAAATGGGAGTGAATGAAAGCCCATTGTTGGTGGTATGCCAGAGCCCTCCACTGGAATAAGCCACATAGAATTCAGTGGGATCTTCATTGTTCACTTCCAGGTCGCTTACGCGACCGCTCATAATGCTCGGACCTATGTTTCTGAATGCTATGTCGTTGAGTGTGGAAGCTTTTTCCAATGTTTTGCGTCTTTCCAGACCTGCCAGTCGCTCAGCAGCCGGCGTGGGATCCACCTGCGCCGCAACTGTTAAAGTGAAGCAAAGGAGTAAAAAGACGCCGGGAAATTGCTTTAATTTTGAGAACATAAACAGTTAGTTTTAACGTTAGTAGCTTTCCAAACTTACTAAACTATGCGCTTTATTCCTGTACTCCTTCTCTTTATTTCCCTTTCGGGCTCTGCCCAGTGGAAAAGCTTTATCCTGAACAAAAATGGAGATACCCTTAACCGGGTGGATATGAAAGGGAAAAAGCAGGGTCCCTGGTCCGTGCGGGTGGAAGACCTGAGAGGGGAGAGGGGCTATGAGGAAGAAGGTTATTATGAGAATGACCAAAAAACAGGCACCTGGAAAAAATATTCGCTGGAAGGCGTGAAGATCGCTGAAGAGAACTATAACTGGGGAATGCTGAATGGCCGCTCCCAGTATTTCACATATAACGGGGGGCTGATGCGCGAAGAGAGCTGGAGGGCCATTGATCCCAAACAGGCTTATGATACCGTTCCTGTGTACGACATTAAAGATCCTTCCAAGATGATCGACCGCGTGGTGGTGAAGAACGAAGGCGTGTCACTTAAGCACGGGAAATGGACCTTCTACGATCCCAGGGAAGGAACCATTGAAGAGACTCAATACTACGTGATGAACAAACTTCAGACGGACGAGGACCTCGTGGATGAGGACATCCGCCCCATCGATATCAGTTCCAACAAAAGTAAATCCGATACTACGGTAAAGAAAACGGTGCAGAAGCCACAGGCTGTACTGGATTACGAGAAGAAGAATTCAGGGAAAAAGAAGATCAAGGCCCGGGATGGGCAGACGTATTAAAGCAGATAAAAGCCAAACAGCCGGACGCAGTGGCGCGGCGGTGCAGCGGACGCGGCCGTTTTTTTGGGTTCCGCAAAGTTCTTTTAAGTGCGGGCTGTTGAATATTACTCCGCGTCCGCCGCGCCTCTG
>CAMLEM010000168.1 GCA_946479005.1 uncultured Chitinophagaceae bacterium
CATCGGTGGAGAGGCTGCTGATCACCCGCTCAATTTCCTTCACATCAAAATCCGATCCTTCACTGACATTGCCTGATCCCGTTTTCGTCGGCGGGGTACAAACTGAAAAGCAGAATACCAAAGCGATAAACAAAAAACTCTTCATAAAACGTCTCGATTTTTCAAATGAAAAAATCTCTGTGGCCCTCTGCGTCTCCTCTGTGGTTCTCTGTGTCGCAAAAAAATACAACTACACAGAGGGCCGCTGAGGAGACGCAGAGGACCACAGAGATCTTATAAACTCATCATTTCCTTGAACTTCACCGTCTGTCTCCGGCTCACTTCGATCTTTTCCCCGCCCTTGAGTTCCAGGAGGAGGCCTCCATTAAAATAGGGCTCGATCTTATCGATCATCCGGAGGTTGACAATATGCTTCCTGTTGGCGCGGAAGAAGGTTTTCTCATCCAGTCTTTCCTCCAGCGCATTGAGGGATTTTAAGATCAGCGGTTTGTTATTACCGAAAAAAACCTTGGCATAATTACCCACGCTCTCGAAAAGCCGGATATCGCTCAGCTTGACGAACCAGCATCTTTCCCCATCCTTTACAAATACCTGGTCATTCTCCGTGAGAAGACTGTTATTGGTAAATGCCTGCTCGGTCCTGCTTTCCCGGGCCTCGCTATTCTGAAGTTTGTGGATGGCATCGGCCAGGCGCTTGGGCTCTACCGGTTTCAACAGGTAATCCAGCGCGTTCACTTCAAATGCTTTCAGCGCATACTCATCATAAGCCGTGGTGAAGATAACCTGGGGGGTTCTTCCCAATTGCGCCAGCATATCAAACCCCGTTTTTCCCGGCATCTGTATGTCCAGGAAAATAAGATCGGGCTGCTGGCTCTCTATTTTTGAAATGCCCTCATCTGCATTGGCGGCTTCATCCACCACTTCCACTTCGGGAAAATCCTGGAGAAGTTTTTTCAATTCGGTACGGGCGAGTCGTTCGTCGTCAATGATGATAGCTTTCATTCGTTGTTTGTTTATTATTGTCCGTTGAGGGGTATCATTACACGGGCTTCCACGGTAGAGGGAGACATTTGCTTGATCTCGAAGCGGGCCCTGTCGCCATAAAGAAGGTTCAGGCGGTTGGTGGTGCTGGAAAGTCCAAATCCCTCGCTGTTTTTATACCCATTGAGGTAACCGGTATTCTGTACCACGAGCTCGTGGAAATCGTCTTTGAAATCGGAGATCACTTTCACCGTTCCTCCTTTTATCTGCTTGCTGATCCCGTGCTTGATGGCATTTTCCACCAGGGTTTGAAGCATCATCGGCGGCACAGGCTGGTCCAGCGTGTCCTCATCCACATCGTATTCGATCTTCAGCCTGTCTTCGAATCGCATATTCTCCAGGGCCAGGTAATCCTTTACGATGTTCAGCTCTTTTTCAAAGGCCACGGTCTCCATTTTATCCGACTGCATACTGCTGCGCAGGATATTGCTCAGCTCCGTCACCGCCGCCCGCGCCCGGGTCGGGTTCTCATCCACCAGCGCGCGAATGCTGTTCAGGGAATTGAAGATAAAATGAGGGTTGATATGCGCCTTGATCGTTTGCAGCTCCAGTTCCTTCACCAGCGACTCCAGTCTTAATGTATCCAGTTGCTGTTTCCGGCTCTTGGAAATATAGTGATACATAAAGTAGATCGCGTTCCAGATGAAATAGTAAACAAAGAAGGAGAAGGAGTTGCTGAGGATAAGCCATCCAAAATTGTTCCTGGCGATCAGCTCTTCTTCATTCTTGGAAAGATACCCGAACTCCTGCCGGAGGAGAAGATCCCCGAAGGCACCGATGCAGGAGAAAACCAGGGTAAGCATTACGAACTGGGCGATCTGCTTTTCCAGCTTCTTTTGCAGGATGTTCATCTGTATGATGAGCATCCGCATAATATGCGTGAGGAATACCCCCAGCAGGATGAAGATCCCGATCCGTCCAAAAAAAAGCATCCGGTCGTGACCCGTTGAGATCTTCCCCAACGACCAGTTGAAGAAAAGGTGAACAAGTATGAAGGAGCCCCAGCCACAGGCCTGGAATAGCCAGTATTTTTTGTTTCCTAAACGCATCGTCACAAATCTACTCATAATCAGGGAGGGGAGGCCCCGTTTTATGTACCAATGGCGGATAACTCGGGTAAATGGGAAAGGGAATCGTTAAAACCTTTTTAAGTCCTGAGACTCAGGCGGCCATCCGGTGAAAACTCCTAATTTTACAGCGACAAATCCAAATATGGATATATTACCTGGACCTCTTTTAAGCACCATCAATTCCCCCGCTGAACTCAAACAGCTACCCAGGGAAAAACTGCACCAGGTATGTGATGAGCTTCGCCAGTACATCATTGATGTGGTTAGTGTTCACGGCGGACATTTTGCCGCCAGCCTTGGCGTGGTGGAGCTGACCACGGCACTGCATTATGTTTACGACACGCCCTATGATCAGCTGGTTTGGGATGTGGGGCACCAGGCCTACGGGCATAAGATCCTCACAGGGCGCCGGGATAATTTCATCACCAACCGCAAATACAAAGGGCTTAGCGGCTTTCCCAAAAGAAGCGAAAGCGAATACGATACTTTCGGAGTTGGACACTCTTCCACATCGATCTCCGCCGCCCTGGGAATGGCGATGGCAGCAAAGTATAAGGGAGAAACAGACAGGAAGGTAGTTGCCGTGATCGGCGATGGCGCGATGACGGCCGGTCTCGCTTTTGAAGGAATGAACCACGCCGGTGTGGCCGACACCGATATGCTCATCATCCTGAATGATAATTGTATGGGTATCGATCCCAATGTAGGGGCCCTGAAAGAGTATCTCACAGACATCACCACATCGCCCACTTATAATAAAGTGAAAGACGATGTTTGGAAACTCCTCGGGAAATTACCCGTTGGAAAGAATTTCACCCGCGCGATGGGTCATAAACTGGCGGAGGGACTGAAAGGGATGGTGAGCAGCAGCGCGAACCTTTTTGAGGCGCTCAAGATCCGGTATTTTGGCCCCATTGATGGTCATAATGTGGCCAAGCTGGTAGATACACTGAAAGATCTCCGCAGCATTCCCGGTCCCAAGATCCTTCACATCATTACTACGAAAGGAAAGGGATATGCCCTGGCGGAAAAGGACCAGACCAAATGGCACGCGCCAGGTTTGTTCGATAAGATCACCGGTGAGATCGTGAAAAAGAAATTTGATCTTCCTCAACCTCCCAAATACCAGGATGTATTCGGCCATACGATCATTGAGCTGGCGGAAAAGAATGAAAAGATCTTTGGGATAACGCCTGCGATGCCTTCCGGTTCCTCTCTCAAGTTTATGATGGAGAAAATGCCTGACAGGGCATTCGATGTGGGCATTGCCGAACAGCACGCTGTCACGCTCAGTGCGGGAATGGCCACCCAGGGGATGAGGGTTTTCTGTAATATCTATTCTTCCTTTATGCAGCGGGCCTACGACCAGGTGATTCACGATGTGGCGATTCAGAAGCTGCCGGTGATCTTCTGTCTCGACAGGGCAGGACTGGTTGGAGATGATGGTCCTACTCACCACGGTTGTTACGATATCGCTTATATGCGATGTATCCCCAATATGATCGTGAGTTCTCCGATGAATGAGGCGGAATTGCGTAACCTGATGTACACGGCGCAGCTGGAGTCCAACCAGCTTCCTTTCGTGATCCGTTATCCCCGGGGCGAGGGCGTAATGCCCGACTGGAGAACCCCGATGCAGGAGATCCCCATTGGAAAAGGAAGAAAGATCCGCGAAGGCCGGGACCTGGTGATCCTGAGCCTGGGCCACCCGGGCAATTTCGCGGCTTCTGCCATCCGGGATCTGAAAAATGCGGGTCTTGAGCCCGGTCATTATGATTTGCGCTTTGTAAAGCCATTGGATGAAGAGCTCCTCCACGACGCCTGCAGGAAATATGCAAAGATCATTACGGTGGAAGATGGTACCGTGGTCGGTGGAATTGGCAGCGCGGTGGCAGAATTTATGGTATTGAACGGCTATAAGAATGAGCTGAAAATGCTTGGCATTCCCGACCGGGTGGTAGAGCACGGCTCACCCAGGGAACTTCACCACGAATGTGGGTATGACGCCGAATCCATTGCCAGGGCGGCAAGGGAAATGATGAATGTGACGCAGACCGTGGGAGACCTGCTCGGGTAGTGGAAAAAAATTAACAGTCCCCTCTTAAATATTTTCGTGTGGAATTGCGTTCAGGAAGCGTCTAAGAGACAACCCTCCCTAATATGCAATTACTCCGTTATGTGATCCCTTCGGTCATCGCGATTACCGGCCTGCTGGCGCTGAGTTTCGTGCCGAAGAAAAAAGAACTGGTTTCCGGCGTTAGCCGCATAGAGACTGTCGCCAGTTCAAACACGAGGACCGGCAAAGATTTCTTCGCGGCCAGGGCGGCGGAAGCCCGCAAATACGTAGCACAGAAAGGGTTCAATTCGGAATTGGTTTTCCTGGTGGATATGAGCATTCCCTCGGAAAAGAACCGTTTTTTCATATACGACCTGAAAAATGATGAGGTGCTGGCCTCGGCCCTGGTATCCCACGGAATGTGTTATGGCGGTGAGCCCGGCTCGGATTTCAGCAACAAGGTGGGAAGCGGTTGTTCTTCTCTTGGAAAATACAAAATTGGAAAATCCTACTATGGCCAGTGGGGCTATTCCTACAAGCTTCACGGTTTGGAATCCACGAATAGCAATGCTTAC
>CAMLEM010000169.1 GCA_946479005.1 uncultured Chitinophagaceae bacterium
GATTTTTTGAGAAGCCTGACAGACACCACTGCGCTCACCAGGAAGTATTGAACCTTTATTTCGGTATTTTTACAGATATCATAAACACCTATGCATACAAATAAACCCCTGATCGGTATCAGTTGCGGCGATCTTAACGGGATCGGCATCGAGTTGATCATAAAAACCTTTTCTGACAACCGGATATTCGACCATTGTACGCCCGTTGTTTTCGCATCGAACAAAGTGATCAATTTCTACCGCAAGACCATTGGGGATATTCCACTGAATTATCAAAGCACCAGGGATTTTAACCGGATCGCGCACAAACAGCTTAACTTGTTCAATTGCTGGGAAGAAGAAGTGCCCGTAACCCCGGGGCAGTTGAACGAGACAGGCGGCAAATACGCGGTGTTATCTTTACAAACTGCGGTGGCAGCCCTGAAGCAGCGCCAGGTCGACGGCCTTGTAACGGCGCCGATCCATAAAAAGAACATCCAGTCACCCGAATTTTCTTATACCGGGCATACTCCATTTCTCAAATCAATGTTCAACGCGCCCGATGTGGTGATGATGCTTTGTTCCGGGAATTTCAGGGTGGCCCTGGTTACAGAACATCTTCCCATCTCCGAGGTGGCAAAGAACATCACGAAGGAAAGGATCGTTGGTAAATTGCAGATCATCCATCAAAGCCTGCAGAAGGATTTCGGGATCGACAGGCCCAGGATCGCGATCCTCGGCCTCAATCCCCACGCGGGCGATGAGGGTTTGATCGGCACCGAGGAGGAAACCATCATCAAACCCGCCATCCGCGAAGCGAAGAATAACAATATGATCGTAACAGGGCCTTTTAGCGCCGATGCGTTCTTCGCACGGAATCACCAGGACAAATTCGATGCCGTGCTGGCGATGTATCACGACCAGGGCCTGGTTCCTTTTAAATCACTGGAAAGAGGGGATGGATTCAATTATACCGCTGGTCTCCCCGCAGTTCGAACTTCTCCCGACCACGGGGTGGCTTTCGACATTGCCGGTAAGAACCTCGCCGACCCGGGTTCATTCATTGCATCCGTTTTCGAATGCGTGGACATCATAAACCGTCGCCGTGAATTTGCCGAGAACCGGAAGAATCCATTGAAAAAAATGACACCCTCCATCCTGGCGAATGCAGAGGATGAAAGAATCGATGAGAATTAATCGAAAACCGAGTCTGGCACACCTTTGTTGATAACATAAGAGGAATAAGTGATTTCCACGGTACCCCGTTTATTCTTCAGTTCGTCCGTTGACCGTTCCTTCTTTGTTCCATCATCATAATCGAAGGTCACCCCTTTCGGAAGTTTATAATCTTTGGTGTTGAAGGAGAACACCACCTTATCAGCGAGACCGTATTCTTCGTATTTACCGTAATTAAGCTCCAGCTCATAGGTACCGTTCTCCCGGGTGGTTGTCTTGGCCTTCCTGATCAGTGATTTGGTTTCATCGATATAGAGCGTGGAGAGCACCACTTCCGATTCGTCGTTCTTCGGAAGCAGCTTGATGATACGGAAAGAAGTTCCTTTTTCCTTGCCCTGGTCGATCATATCATAACCTTCCGGGTCGATGAACATATGGTTCAGGTTGATGTTGACCGAACCCTTTGGAATGAACGAAATGCCTGATTCATTATTGATGCGGATCTTATTCGGTTTTTTGAAGTATACCTTCACATTCGCGATGGGTGCCTTGATGAACACCACGTTGGTCTTCATCTTACCCGTTGCCTGGTAATCGTTCACTTTACCAAGCTTCGCCTTTACCCCGGCGATCACTTCTTCGGGGGAAGACTGGCCGAGGACCGTTTCACTGCATAAGAACAGTGCCAGCATCAATATCATCCCGCTTCTTGAATTCATCATTTTAAATGGTTTAAGTTAGAATATCTTTTTTCCTGAAGACCGCTATGGCGGCGCTTACGAATAATACAATATAGGCCACAAGAATGCCCAGGCTTCTCAGCATCGCCGGCAGGTTTTCAATGCTTCCATTTATCGTTGTGCCTTCGGCATTCGCCTGTACGTAAAAAAATCCTTTCCAGGCCACCATATGAGAGGTGAAGAGATAAGGCTTCACCGTTCGGTCGTAAATGGGAATGTTCATTTCCGAAAGAATGGTGAAGACGATCACTATGCTCATTGTGGCAATGATCGGGCCGATGGAATTCTCCGCAAACACACTTAACAAAAAAGCAAGTGCTGCGACCGTGGTCAGCGCCACCGCGGCATAACCAAAAGCGGCGAAATACCTCCAAAGCACATCGAAGCTTTTGATCTGGTCGATGCTCTCCGAGCGAAGCACCACCATATCATTGGTCCCAAACAAAAGCATACTTCCAAACAGGGCAATGATCGCCATCCACACCAGCAGTAAAATGGTGTAGATAACGGAAGCCAGGAATTTCACCAGCATATACTGTGTGCGGCCGATCGGCTTACTCATTGAGATCCTCAGCGTGCCCATATTGGCCTCCCCTGCAATGGAATCGCCCGCGATCAGGGCCACCAGGAGCGGCATCTGGATCAGCAGCGTGTTCAGGATCACGAAACAGATGAGATATCCATTCAGCAACTTTTCCTTGAATTCTTCGGATAACTCAAAAGAATCGCGGAGGTTATTCAGCAGGAGGTCCATATAAGCGGGACCGTCATACTTCAGCGCCACCTGGATCAATACAACCACGGCAAGGATGGCCCCGAACGCGATATAGGTACGCGGCTTGCGGAAGATCTTGAATAATTCTATTTTAAGAAGCGTCCACATTCCTTGTTGTCCGTTGATTATGATTTGTATTTGTCAGTGAAAGGAAATAATCTTCCAGCGAGTGCCGCGGATGAAGGCTGAGTATGCCGATGCCCGCATTTACAAGAAGGGGTGCCAGCTCGGTGATCCTCTCCCGGCCCAGTCGTATGAAGATCGTTTGGGGATCTCCACCCGATACCCGTTCAAAGCCCTGCGCGCTTAGGATTTTATCCGCTTCGCGATCGTTTGTCGTGGATATCTCCACCATCATTTTTGCCGGGTCAAAAAGTTCATTGACCTTCCCTTCCACCAGCTTCCTTCCCCTGTCGATGATCAGCATCGAGTCGGAGATCAGTTCCATTTCGCCGAGGAGATGGGATGAAACGATCAATGTCTTCTTCTCTACCCTGCTCAGCCGGATCACCAGGTTCCGGATATCGGCGATGCCCTGTGGGTCCAGCCCATTCGTTGGCTCATCCAGGATGATCAGTTCCGGGTCGTGGATAAGAGCCACAGCGATACCGAGTCTCTGTTTCATACCCTGGGAAAAGGTTTTCACCCGGCTGTTGGCTCGGTCTGCGAGACCTACCATTTCGAGCTGTTCCAGGATCCGGCCGGCGGGAACCTTCTTTCCGCTCATCCTGGCGAAAATGCTCAGGTTTTCTTTTGCGGTGAGATATTTATACAGATCGGGTCGCTCAATGACGGCCCCGATATTCCTTAATATTTCTTTCCTATGTGTTGAAAGCGGAAGACCAAAGACCTGGATATCCCCCTGGTCTGGTTTTACCAGGGTGAGGAGCATCCGGATGGTCGTAGATTTACCAGCCCCGTTTTGTCCCAGGAATCCATAAACCTGGCCGGGATCCACGGTGAACGACAGGTCGTCAACGGCTTTGAACTCCCCGAAGGCTTTGCTGAGGTGGGTGACCTGGACGATGGGACGCATACAATTGATTGCAAAATTATTAAAGCTTTTGGCCCCTCCTTCACCGGCCGGATTTTTATAAAATATTTCTGAGAAAAGACTTGTTTTTGCCCTGCCTGGATGGTAGGTTTGTTATCCGTTCGGAAAACAACATCGCTCTAAGTAAAACTACGTCTAAGCATCCGTCCCAAACGCGTTACTTCCCCGCAGTTTTTATGAAAAAAGCAGGCAACCATTCACGAGCGTGTCACATCAGAACAGTATCGATCGTGATTGGAACCGTTTAACGAACCACCCTAAAAACCCTAATATGTCAGCCAAGAAAGTTATCCGCAAGGAGATAGAGCGTTTGAAAAATGCGCTGAAAAAAGCACTGAAGCCCAGAGAAGCACAGCCCCAGCTTGTGCTGCAACCCATCCGCAATCAACCGGGAAGGAAGTTCTGATCATTTCTTTGATTTTACTTAAGCGAACAATGGCCCGCTGATGCCCCTGATGGAGCGGGTTTTCGCGGATCTGATTTATCTATTTTCCGAGGTACCCTTTTAAATTCTTTACATATTCTTCAAACGCCCTGATCCCTGGCTTTGTGATCCTGCAAATAGTTTGCGGGTAATTGTCCTTGAATTGTTTTATCACATCTATATATCCCGCGTCTTTAAGTTTCTGTATCTGCACGCTGAGATTGCCGGCTGTGGCATTCGTTTTTTCTTTCAGGAAGGTGAATTCGGCTTCCCTGACACTGATCAGCAATGACATTATCGCCAGTCGGAGTTGTGAATGAAGTATGGGATCGAGATCTTTAAACATTTTCTTCAGCCTCTCTTCTTTCCAATCCAAGTTTAGCTGCCTTATAATCTTTCATCATAATGATCCCCGGGATGAACCAGGCCACGAGGGCAGAAAATGCCACGAGCAGTAGATCGACCCTTGCCTTTGTAAAAGTAGCCGCTATACAGCATCCCCAGCAGATCAGTCCACCCCAGAGCATCGGTTTGAACCTGCAGGCGGTTCCGGTTACAAAGGTGGGGATACCATAAAGGATA
>CAMLEM010000170.1 GCA_946479005.1 uncultured Chitinophagaceae bacterium
TTCTTCCTCCAGGTGATGAATATATTCAACCGGAAGTATGAACCCAACGGCTATACCTACAGTTATATAGCTGGCGGAGATATCATCTCTGACAATCGGTATTTCCCGATGGCGGGGAGGAATTATATGGCGGGTGTTAACCTGAGGTTCTGATCATCTCCTGCCAGGCCAGGACGCCGCCGGCGAGGTTCTTCGTATGCTTGAATCCCAGGGTTTCCAGGAAAAGGCAGGCCATCATACTACGCTGCCCGCTGCGACAGTGAAGGATCACCTCTTCTTCCTTCAGGTCCTCCAGTTCGTCGATCTGCATCGTTTGGATCTGCCCGAGAGGTACCAGCTTACCGCCCAGGTTGAATTCTTCGTATTCGTGGGGTTCTCTTACATCAATGAGATTGATCTTCTCTCCTGATTCCATCCTTTTTCGCAACTCCTCAACGGATATGTTCTCCATAATCGAAATTAAGGTGCGAATATAGGCTCATTCGGGGTATCGGGGAACATGGGATCCTCTTCAGAAGGGCCCACACTGTCTTTGGATGGCCGGTCAACGGAAAGCCAAACGTCCATCGTCTGGCCGGGGCGGATTTTCAGCCTGCGCCTGTCCTCATCGAATCTTTCGGGGTTTTGGCGATAGATATAAGCATTACAGGTATCCTCCACGTTCGGGTCAGGTACGATCGCACCGATAATGATCCCATACTCCTCCAGCATTCTTCGCGCGTCACAGAATTTCATACCGGTGATGACAGGCACCACATATTCCTGGTTCCCAATACCGGTTCCCAGTACGAGGGATACAGCGCTTCCTCTCCGGATCTGCGTACCGGGTGGGATTTGTTTTCCTTCATACAGTTGTTCGAGCACTGCGTTACGAGCGAAATCCGGTTTGTATATGGTGTCTTTGATGCGAAGCCCGAAATTATTCAGTGACATTTCCGCATTCCTGAAACTATAGCCAATGAGATTCGGCATTTCCACCATCGGTGGAACCGCCCGGTTGATGACGAGATAGACCGTACGGTTGGACTTGACCACTTCATCGGCATCCGGGATCTGACGTATCACCTTGAGGGGAGCCACGGTGTCGATATATATCGAATCCTGGATCTCCACGTCGAATCCCAAACCTTCCAGGATCTCTTCAGCTTCTTCGAAGGTCTTTCCCGTTACCGAAGGGACCGTTTTTGCCTGCCCGTGACGGGTCAGCCATTTCAGCGACAACAGAAGCAGGAAAAACAAGGCAAGCGCCAGGATGATGCCCACCAGAATATTGACCCAGAGAGGCCTGTGTGTAACGTACTTGAACATTAAATAACCTCGTTTACCAGTTTTGTATAAAATTCCTTCAAAGTCCAGCCCAGCGCCCTAACCTGTTGAGGTATGATGCTGGCTTCGCTTTGCCCGGGGATCGTATTCACCTCGAGCATATAAGGCTTCTTTTCATCCTCGCTATAGATAAAATCGATCCTAACCACCCCACGGCAGTTAAAGGTCCGGTACACCTTTTTCGCCATCTCCCTCACCTGGTCTGCGATCTCTTCATCCACCACTGCCGGCGTGGTTTCGGTAGACTTTCCCTGGTACTTGGCTTCGAAATCAAAAAAAGCTTTGTCCGCATCCGCCCTCACCTCCGTAAGCGGAAGGACAACTTCTTTTTTCTCCGAGCGGAAAACACCTACCGTAAACTCTCTCCCCCTGATCATTTCCTCAACCAGCACCTGCTGATCCTCCCGGAAGGCCTTCTCAATGGCCACGCCCAGTTCATCGGAAGCCCTTTCCACTTTCGACATTCCAATACTGGAGCCTCCATTGTTAGGTTTAACGAAAACGGGGAATTTAAGATTGCTCACGATCTCATCAGGGCTGTTAAATTCACCGCGGATAAGCAGAACCGATCTCGCCACCGGTATGCCGGCCATTCCGGCTACCGCAACGGCGTATCTTTTATTAAAGGTGATGGCCGAAGTGGCGGCATCACAGCCTGTATAGGGAATGCCAAGGGTATCGAAGTATCCCTGCAGCTTTCCGTCCTCACCCGGGGTTCCGTGCATCCCGATGAACACCGCGTCGAAACGGATCTTCTTTCCGTCTGCCTCGATGGAAAAATCATTCTTGTCCACCAGGGTCTTCCCCTTGCCCGAATCATAAAACCAGCCTTCCGGGTTGATATCGATCCTATAAACGTTGAAAAGATCCCTGTCGAGATGATTGTCGATGGTGACAGCGCTTTTATAGGATATTACAGCCTCGCCGGAGAATCCCCCGGTAACAAGGGCAATGTTTTTCTTCATCAGGTTCAGTGCAGGTTAATCAGGTACAAATATTAGGGAAAAAATCAAGATGCGCAACGAAACGGGCCGGGGGCGGCAGGCTTTAACAAAATAAGAAAGGTGAAGGCTGTAATACCTTCACCTCTTTACGGCGAGACATATAACCCGCCACTGTTAAGGCAACCAACGGTTGCTTTTCTCTTTTTGAGAGATATACTGTAAGTTAATTCAAAAAATGCATTTTCACGGATGGAAGCGCCGGAATTTATGCACAGAAAAATTCACATATGCATCTTGTCCTTCTTGGCGAGAAGTTCCTCCACGGTCTCCCTGTACATCTCATCAGGCACGCAGCAATCCACCGGGCAAACCGCGGCACATTGGGGCTCTTCGTGGAAGCCCTGGCACTCCGTACACTTATTGGGGGTGATATAATAAATGTCAACCGCCACCGGGGGCATTTTCTGGTCCGCCTCCACCACCGTTCCATCCATCAGCGTATATGTTCCTTTGACAGCCGTACCATCCGACATCGCCCATTCAACACCTCCTTCGTATATCGCATTATTGGGACATTCCGGTTCGCAGGCGCCACAATTGATGCATTCTTCCGTGATCTTGATAGCCATAATGATAATAAGTTGGTTGGGGGTTAATTTAGCACAAAAATAGCAGACAGGGATGAATTTACCATACAGGATAAGCCTGCTGGACCGACTGGGAAAATACATAAAGGAGAATGATGACGAGTGGCAGGCCACCGTTGAAAAGGCCTATGCTGAAAACGGTTGGTTCATTCCGGGATTTACTCAGCACGCCGCCCTCTCCATTGCCAACCATTTCCTGGATGAGAAAATTCTGGAGGCTTGGGCCTCGCGGTATTCCTTTTCAGGTACAGACCTCCCCCTGAAAACAGTGGGTATCATTATGGCCGGGAATATCCCCCTGGCAGGATTTCACGACCTGATGACCGTATTCATTTCCGGCAACCGTTGCAGGATCAAACTCTCTTCGAAAGACAAGGTGCTGATCCCCGCCCTGGTGAAAAAGCTGCTTGAATGGGAACCCGCCGCGGAAAGCTGGTTCGAATTCCCGGAGATGCTGAAAGGCTGTGACGTTTACATCGCAACGGGAAGCAATAATTCCTCCCGTTATTTCGATTATTATTTTTCCAGGTTCCCGCATATCATCAGGAAGAACCGGAGTTCCGTGGCTATTCTCGACGGCGATGAGTCATATGAGGAACTGGAAAGGCTTGCTGATGACGTTTTTCTCTATTTCGGATTGGGTTGCCGCAACGTGACGAAGATCTATGTTCCCCGGGACTATGATTTTCTTCCCCTCCTGGCTGCGCTGAAAAAGTATCAGCACCTGGCTGATCACAACAAATACAAGAACAACTACGATTACAACCTGGCCCTCCACCTGCTCAATAAAGTGAATTATATGACAAATGGGGCTATCCTGCTTATCGAGTCGCCCCAGCTCTTCTCGCCGGTCAGCCAGCTCAATTATGAATATTATGACGATGTCGCTAAGGTGAGAGAAGAACTTCTTTCGGATGAAAACCTGCAATGCATTGTCAGCCGGACAGATACGGCATTCGGAATGGCACAAAATCCTGCCATAACGGAGTACGCCGATGGGAAAGATACCCTGGACTTCTTATCTCAACTGACAAATCGCTAGAAAATTCAGGGAGGAACGGTATTTGATTCATTTAAAATCTTGATAATTTTACATTGCCTGGGAAGTACGAAGGGCTTTGTAAATAGTTGTTAAACTGGAGGAAATTAACCCTTTCGGGCTTCACTCTTTGTTACTTTGTGTGTTGAAAGATAACCTGGTAGATAATAATTTAAATCACATTGATTATGAAATGGAGACAAATCGGTCTGATCATCGCAGTAAGTGCCGTTTCTGCTGTGAGCAGTGTGTGGCTCTATGAAAAATTCAGTCCCGGCGAAAAGATCATCACGCAATCAAACGGGGTGAACATCCCGGCGAATTACGCGGGATATTTTGATAACGTTACCACTGCTGAACCCATTGACTTTACAAAAGCCGCCAATGCGGCTGTACCGGCTGTTGTGCACATCAAAACAAAAACACCGGCCCGGAGGTCAAACAACCAGCTGCCCCGTCGCAATGGCGGTGGTGTGGAAGACTGGTTCGAACAGTTCTTCAATTTCGATCCCCAGACCCAGCGCGAACAGCGCGCTTCGGGAAGTGGCGTGATCATCAGCGACGATGGATACATCATCACCAACAATCACGTGATATCCGATGGTGGAAGCGGTATAGCAGAGGAGATCACCGTTACCCTGAATAATAAAAAAGTTCACAAGGCAAGGGTCATTGGCCGCGATCCGAGCAGTGATATCGCAGTGCTGAAGATAGATGGCAAGGGATTCCCCTTCCTGCTTTATGGCAACT
>CAMLEM010000171.1 GCA_946479005.1 uncultured Chitinophagaceae bacterium
CCTCGTGCCCCTGCGCCAATGTTCAGGAATTCGTTGGAATATTTTCGAAATTGTGAGAAGGCCTGGGACGAAAACAAAAGGAACAGGGCCAGGTAAAGGGTGGTCGGTTTCATTCAATGAATTTTCAGATAAGAGATCTGTTTTGGATAAGCCTTCAGTAAGTACGGTTGGGTGTAAAATTAGTTTTTAGTTCTTTGAATTCATAGGTTTGGATGTAAAAAGACAGGCATTGAAAACGAGCACATTATGAAAATATTGCATTGACCGTCATTCGTAAAGCAAGTCCCTTACTTTTGCTGTTCGCATTTTTCAATTATTAGCTTAGATATGAGCCTGTTAGATGAATTAAGGTGGAGAGGCATCCTCCACGACATTATGCCTGGAACGGAGGATCAACTGGCCAAAGAGCTTACAACCGGGTATGTGGGCTTTGATCCCACAGCCGACAGCCTCCACATCGGGAGCCTGGTACCCATTCTTTTACTCGTTCATTTTCAAAAAGCGGGACACAAACCGATCGCCCTCGTTGGTGGGGCCACCGGAATGGTTGGTGATCCCAGTGGCAAGAACGAGGAAAGAAACCTGTTGGATGAGGCCACCCTCGAAAAAAATGTGCGAGGTGTAAAAACCCAGCTTGAAAAATTTCTCGATTTCAATCCCTCCCTTCCCAATGCCGCCGAGATGGTGAATAACTACGATTGGTTCCGGAAGATCTCTTTCATTGAATTCCTCCGCGATACCGGCAAGCACATCACCGTGAATTATATGATGGCAAAGGACAGCGTGAAAAAAAGGATCGAAGGGGAAACCGGTATCAGCTATACCGAATTCGCTTACCAACTGATGCAGGCCTATGATTTCTACTGGCTCTACACGAACCGGAACTGTAAACTCCAGATGGGGGGAAGTGATCAATGGGGGAACATGACAACGGGATCGGAGCTCATCCGCAGGAAAACGGGTGGTGAAGCCTTTGTTTTCACCAATCACCTGATAACAAAAGCCGACGGGGGTAAATTCGGGAAAACCGAACAGGGGAACATCTGGCTGGACCCTAACCGTACGAGCCCTTACCAGTTTTATCAATTCTGGATGAATGCCAGTGACAGTGATGCTGAGAAATGGATCCGCATCTTCACTTTCCTGGATAAGACCACTACTGATGAGATCATCGCTACTCATTCAGGGGACCCCGCTAAAAGAACATTGCAGAAAAAACTGGCGGAAGAAGTGACCCGCTTCGTTCACGGGGAAAAAGAATTGCAGGAAGCCATTGCCACCACAGAAAAACTGTTTTCTCAAACACAGGCACCCGTCGAATCCTTATCTGCACAGGACCTCGAAGAACTGGCAGGTGTTGTCAAGATCGATTTCCCCGGGGAAAAACTCCGGGCCGGGATAGATATCGTTTCATTTTTGGCAGAAGCGGGTATTTTTCCCAGCAAGGGAGAGGCCCGTAAAACCATACAGGGAGGGGGTGTCAGCCTCAACCGGAAAAAAGTAGAGGGTATCGATCTTTTCGTGAACGATACCCTCCTGCTTCATCAAAAATATTTGCTGGTTCAAAAAGGAAAGAAAAATTATTTCCTCGTTAAAACCGTTTAGCTTCTATTTTGCCCAGTGCGCCGCAAACCAGTGATCTCCCCCTTCGCTGTAGCCCGTAACCGCGCGGGTCAGTAAGCCATCACTGGTATTAGACTCCCATTTGTCCTGGTAGGAACCGGGGCTGGATTTGCGGGTAGCTGAATAGGAAGAATAACCCGACTTCTCGTACCAGATCGCAGAGAATAAAGTCTTGCCGCCGTGCGTATAAGCATTGACATAAACCTGCTCCCATTTTTTTGTTTTGCGTTCGTCGAAAAGATCCTGGTATTCTTCCTGGGTGAGGGAACTTTTCAGGAGGCTGCCTCCCACATTTCTTTTTTCATAGAAAGCAGACACATATCGCTTCCCTCCCACTGAGGCTACTGTAACATTCACAGGAACATATCCCTCACCGGTATATTTTTCAAACAATGTTTGATGCTGCTCCGGTGTTTACGCGTGGTAAGCCGGTTGCGCAGAAGGTTGACCAGGCCTCTTAATAAAGATCGCCGCGAACTTCAGGGCTCCCCCGTCATTGTAGCTATCCATTTGCAGGAGGCGATAACCTTTTGTCTTAACCCAGCTATTATACTCCGCCTGGTAAGACTCTTTGGTCATATCGTGTTTTACGGCTACCTGGTAATTATTGGAATTGTAGCGGAACACGACGTTAAAAAATGTTTTTCCGCTAACATCATAAGCATCCACCCACACAGGATAGTACCCACAGTTCCATATCTTCATAAACTCCGCCTGGTAACTGGCTTCGGGTATCCCGTGCTTTGCGATCTCCGCTTTACCGGGGGGATACCAGCAGGGTTTTTTCGCACTGGGCCAGATCATACAACGCCTATCCTGCTGAAAGGGAAGCCCCTGTTGGGTAACCTTCGCCCAGGCCGCATTCGGATCAGGCTTCGAGAGTGAGTTCTTATCAATGATATAGATGTTCGAAAAGTTCAGGGGTCTGGTATCCCCATCTCCATCCGCATCGGGATCATCGATCACCTGGATATGCCCGTGTGGTTCGCTCGAATTCCCGGAATTACCCAGCAATCCCAGCTTGTCGCCCTTCTTCACTTTGGCGCCCTTCCTCATAAAACTTTTTGTGAGAGATCCCGGCTGCATATGGAAATAACAAAGTGTTTCCTTTCCGTTGTTTATCTTGAACCAGTTTCCGCCTCCGCTGCCTCCGCCTCCATTGCCCTTATTCTCAGCAACGCCGTCTTTGAAATCGATCACCGTACCGTCAGCGGCCGCGAGGATGGGTTTGCCATAGGCGAGGTAATGGGTATTTTCCGTGCCGTCTTTTCCCGGGAAAACACCGGTCCAGTTTTTCTTCGCTTCATCCCACCCGATGGCTTTGAAATCATACGCATAAAACTGGCTTCCACCACCGTGACCTCCATATGAATACCAGTACTCATTGATGCGCAGGTCTGAAACACTGCCAGGGAAAGCATAAGCTCCTCCCGTTTCCTGGTTGTTAAACTTCCTGAGAGACCGCGTGATGATCATCGGATCCGCATATCCTTCGAACTGAAGTTTGATGTCAATGGTCGCGGGAACGGTCCCTTCGAAGATGACGGCATTGTCGAGATCGTGGTAGTCACGACTGTTCTGCCAGGAAAAATTGGTATTCGCGGGAATGGCGATCTCCTTCACGGTAGCATCTTCGATATCCAATACCATCTGCCTGTTCACGGTTATCCCGTTCGCCTTGTAGCTATAGGTGATACTTTTGAGCTTCAGCGTTTTTCCTTCCTTGTTTTTGATCTTGAAACTGGCGGACAATTGAGCAGATGGCTTTGCCCCTGATGTGCGCGGAGCACAGGCGAGATAATACAATTTTCCGCCCGCGTCCACCGGCTTTACTTCAACCACTTCCAGGTTGGGTTTTGCGAATCCCTTTTCCATTCGCCCGGTTTTCTCCCCATTTTTCCAGGGAGACAGGAGGAAAATGAAAGGGATCAAGAATAAGGTTTTCATTGCCTGATTTTTTTGAGTTAAGAAATGAACCCCGAAATGCCCCTGATTGGAAAGGAAGGATAAACGGATGCCCGTGGTCATATCAGGGTCAGCAACAGAATCGGGAGGAAAATTATAACAGGGAAATACCGAAGCGTGAATCCGGTTCGTTAACGGTGAATATGAATGAGGGAAAGGAAGATCCTACTCGATATTCACCTGTTTTTTGATCACCGCTCCTTCGCTGGCTTCCGGGAGAAATTTTCTTTCTCTCAAAAGATAGCCATTGCCCTTTTCGCAGAAATGCACTTTGAGGTTTTCGATGCTGATGGGGTTGCCATCGGGTATATCGGCGATATTGGAGTGAATGATATCGTGGCCATCAATGATAACCACCAGGCCACTGCCGATCGCTTCCATTTTATTCCCCTCCGTGATCAACATCCCGGTATCTTCGCCCAGCCCAATGCCGATGCATTGGGGGTTGGAGGCAATAGCCTGCGCAAGGCGGCCAAATCTTCCTCTTTTCTCGAAATGCGAATCAATGATCACATCGTCGATCAGGCCCAGCCCTGTCGTGATCTTCACTTCCCCTTTCAGGTGAGCACGCATCGCGTTGCCTTCATAGATCATCGTGTTACTCATTGCCATAGCGCCGGCACTGGTTCCCGCCACGGTGAAATCCTCGTACTGGTATCTTTTTAAAAGAATGTTGAGGAAGTTGGTCCCTCCATAGATGGCGCTTAGGCGGAGTTGGTTCCCCCCACTGAACATCACGGCGTCACATTTTGAAAGACGATCGATATATTCCTCGTTCATCGCATCCTGGCGGTTACGGATATGCATCACATCCACGTTCGTACATCCAATACGACCGAATGCATTGAGATAATTATTACCCACCTCATTATGTATCATCGATGCGGTAGTGATCACTTCAATGTGAACGGACGGCCCGCCTGCTTCCTGTATAAAGCGGCGAAGAATGCCCAATTCAAAAAAGTTGAGATTATTTCGGTGGATCTCGCCGGATTCGAGGTCGGTACCTTTATCCTCGGCACCTCCCACGGCGATCAGTTTCCCCTTAGGTTGGTTCATTCATCGGGATTTGATTCTAACCCAAATTTAATCA